>NZ_JBVHLU010000005.1:0-202003 GCF_055558835.1 Embleya sp. NPDC025285 | reverse complement strand
GGCCCTCTTTCCTTTCCCGGTTTCCCCCCCCCCCCCCCCCCCTCTCCTCCTTCCCCCCCCCCCCCCCCCCCACCGGGCGATGGGGCGGCACCCGGTCGGTGTCAGCCGTGTGGGTGGGGATGGCGGCGGTCCTCGCGGAGGAGTTCGGGGAGGGTCACCGCGCCGGAGCCGTAGCGGCTGGCGACGTCGTCGGGGTTGGAGATGCGGCAGCGCTTCATCGACAGGCAGCCGCAGCCGATGCACTGTTCCAAGCCGTCCCGCAGCCGTACCAGAGCCTCGATCTCCTCCTCCAGACGCCCACGCCAGGCCCGACTGATCTTCGCCCAGTCGGCCGGCGTGGGCGTGCGGCCCTCCGGGAGCTTGCCGAGCGCGTCCTTGATCTCCTCCAGCGACAGGCCGATGTTCTGCGCCGCGCGAATGAACGCCAGGCGCCGCAGGATGTGCCGTTCGTACCGGCGTTGGCCGCCGGTGGTGCGACTCGCGCTGATCAGCCCCTCGGCCTCGTAGTAGCGCAACGCGGATGCCGCGAACCCGCTGCGTGCGGTCATCTGGCCGACCGTCAACAAATCCGTCCCGGTGAGCACGCCGCCTCCTGAGATCCCGGCCCGGCGGTCCGGTCGATTCCGGATTCGTCCGCTTGACCTGAAGTGCACTTGAACTTGCAGTGTAGAGGGGCAGCCCATCACCGGGTGGGGTGTGGATTCCCCTGGAGATCACCATGCCTGTCGCACTCATCACCGGCGCCTCGCGGGGACTGGGCCTGGCCCTGGCCCGCGCGCTCGCCGCCCGATCCTGGACCCTGGTCCTGGACGCCCGTCGAGCCGCCGACCTGACCCGCGCGGCCGACGAACTGCGCGACCTCGGGGCCGAGGACGTGATCGCCGTTGCCGGCGACGTGGCCGACCCCGCGCACCGCAGCGAACTGCGGGACGTCGTCCGCGAGTCGGGTCGGCTCGACCTGCTCGTCAACAACGCGAGCGTGCTCGGCCCGAGCCCGATGCCGCCGCTCGCCGACCACTCCGTCGCCGACCTGGCCCGGACGTACGACGTGAACGTGTTCGCGCCGCTCGCGCTCACCCAAGCCAACCTGCCGCTGCTGCTCGGCGCCGGCCGCGGCGCCGTCGTGAACATCAGCTCGGACGCCGCCGTCAACGCCTATCCCGGCTGGGGCGGCTACGGCTCCACCAAGGCCGCGCTCGACCACGTCACCGCGACGCTCGCCGCCGAGCATCCGGACCTGGATGTGTACGCGTTCGATCCCGGCGACATGAACACCGATCTGCACCAACAGGCTTTCCCGGGCGAGGACATCTCCGATCGGCCGGCCGCCGCGACAGTGGTGCCGGCGCTGTTGCGGCTGCTCGACGAGCGGCCGGTGAGCGGCCGGTACACCGTGGCCGAGTTCGCCGCGGCGGTGACCTCGTGAGCACCCCGGTCATCCACGACGCGACCGAACCCGCCGAGGCGCGCGGGCTCGCGCGGGACGGGATCCGGCTCCTCGTGCACTCCGAGGGGCGGGTCGAGCACACCGTGTTCCGCGACCTCGGTCGCCACCTGGGGCCCGGAGACCTGCTGGTGGTGAACACCTCCGCGACGCTGCCCGCCGCGGTGGACGGCTACCGGGCCGACGGCTCGCCGGTGACCGTGCACTTCGCCACCCGGCTCGACGACGAGACCTGGGTGCTCGAACTGCGGCACGCCGACGGCACGCCCGGACCGGTGGACGGTGTGCGCCGGTTCGAGGCGGTGCGCTTTCCCGGCACCGGATGCGGGATGGCGCTGCTGCTGGAGGCGTACCCGAAGGAACATGCCCGGCAGCGGCTGTGGAAGGCACGGATCACCGTCCCGCAAACGCGGGTGGAGACCTTCCTGGCCGAGCGCGGGCGCCCGATCGCCTACTCGTACCTGCGCGAGCGCTGGCCTCTGACGGCCTATCAGACCGTCTTCGCGCGGGACGAGGGCAGCGCCGAGATGCCCAGCGCCGGACGACCCTTCACCCACGAACTCGTGGTCGACCTGATCACGCGCGGCGTGGCCATCGCGCCGATCGTGCTGCATACCGGGGTGTCCTCGCAGGAGGTGGGGGAGCCGCCGCTGCGTGAGTGGTTCAGCGTGCCGGAGCACACGGCCGCCATGGTCCGGCAGGCCCGCCGGGTGGTCGCGGTGGGCACCACGGTGGTCCGGGCGCTGGAATCGGCGGTGCGCGACGACGGCGAGATCGCGCCCGCGAGCGGGTGGACCGACCTGCTGCTCGGCCCGGACCGACCGGCCCGCGTGGTCGACGGCCTGATCAGCGGCCTGCACGCGCCGGAGGCCACCCACCTGCTGCTGCTGGAGGCGGTGGTGGGCCCGACGGTGCTGCGCCGGGTGTACGACGAGGCCCTCGCGGAGGGCTATCTGTGGCACGAGTTCGGCGACAGCACGCTGCTGCTTCCCTGACCCGGACGACGCCCGACCCGGACGATCCGACGCGCGCACGCGGTACCGCCCGAGTTCACCGCACGAGTTCGGAGACCGGACCGTGTCGGTGTCCCGTGCCTCCCGGCGGGAGATCGCGCCGGGAGCGCACCCACCACAGCACGATCACGCTCGCCACGGCCGCCACGGCACACCACGTCGAGGCGAAGGAGTGGAACCACAGCCGCATCGTGACGGCCGCACCGACGGCGCAGACCAGCCCCAGGATGCGGAGCAATCGGTCCCGCGCGAGCAACAGCGACCCCAGGGTCGCGACCAGGTAGCCGGCGATCACCCACGGGGCGGCCGGGATGCCCACCGAGTAGCGCACGGTGTGCCCACAGATCTCGGCGTTCACCGGGCGGGTCGCGACCGCGTGTCCCAGCGCGCCGGCGACCACCAGGCCCAGCACGATCAGGACGGTCGCCCGGACCCGCTCCCGGCCGCGCTCGAGCGGCCATTGCGCGGCCAACACGGCGAGCGGGACGAACGCGGGCAGCAGCGGGAAGGCGATCACGGCCCAGGCCTCGCGCGCGATCTCGGCGGTGCCCGGGGACACCGCGCCGCGCTCGCCCTTCCACACCACCGCCTCGATCAACTGGTGGGCGCCCAGGATCACCGGCAGCATCGCCATCGGAAGGTCGTTGATCCGTCGCACCGACGCGACGCTCGCTATGCCCACGGCCGTGATGGCACTGCCCATCACGAGATCGGCTTCGGCGCTCCAACACACGGCTGCCTCGTCTCGCCAGGGAAGGTTGTGGTCGGGAGGGTTGTCGGGACGCCTTTCAGCGGGGTGGTCGAGTGGCTCGTTCCGTGGCAGGCGTACCCGTAGTCGATGTATTCAACAGTTCATACGCTCATTCGGGCGCAGTAATAGCCGTGGTCTCGGTCACGTTCGCGTGTAGGGCGCACGTACCGCCGGCCGGCCCCGTTGGTCGGGGCCGGCCGGAAGCGGGTCGGAGCGGGTCAGTTGCCCGCGGTCCACTGCTCCCAGGTCAGGTTCCACGCGCCGTAGCCGTTGTCGGCCGCGACCGGCTTCTCCTCGTTGCCCTTGACCTGCACGATGTCACCGCGGATCGAACGCTCGTAGAACCACTTGGCGTTCTCCAGGGTCATGCTGACGCAGCCGTGGCTGGTGTTGGCGTTGCCGAACGGGTTCGTCGTCGCCCACGTGTTCGCGTGCAGGAACGTCCCCGACTCGGTGATCCGCATCGCGAACGGCACGGCCTTCTGGTCGTACTCGTTGCCCAGGCCCACCGTCTGCGAGTTCATGTCGAGCGTGGGGTAGCGCTCCTCCATCACCATGATCCCGTTCCACGTCGTGTACTTGGGGTCCTCGCCGGCCGTGATCGGGATCGTCTTGACCACCTGGTCGTTCTCGGAGACGGTCATCGTGTGCGCGTTGGCGTCCACCACGGCGATCCGCTTGGTGTCCGAGATCTTGAACGAGAAGCTCTTGAACTGCTTCGACATCACGCCGCCGCCGAGGTCCACGCCGCGCAGGTTCAGGTCCACCTTCACCTGGGTGCCGACCTGCCAGTAGTCCTTCGGCCGCCACTCCACCCGCGAGTTGCCGAACCAGTGCCACGCGCCGTCCACGGCCGGGGTGGGCGTGACCTTGATCGCCTCCTGGACGGCCTTGTGGTTCTTCACCGGCTCGTCGAACGTGATCGAGACCGGCTGACCCACGCCCACCGTGGAGTCGGCGTCCGGCATGAACGTCGCGGTGGCCGGCCGGGTGGGGTTGAGCACGGTGAACGCCGAGGTCGCGGTGGTCGGCTTGTTGTCCGCGTTGGTCGCGGTCGCGGTCACCGTGTACTTGCCGCCGTACATGAACGGCACCTTGGGCTTCCACGCGTTGCCCGCCAGCGCGCCGTCCACGCTCTCGCCGCTCGCGTTGGTCACCTTGACCTCGGCGACCTTGCCACCGCCGACCGCGATCGTGACCGGCGCCCCCGGGTCGACACCGGTGGCCTTGTCCGCGGGGGTCAGGGTGACGACGGCGGGCTCCGCCGGTCCGGCCCGATTCTCGCCCGCGGCCTTGGCCGGGTCCGGCGTCGTCTTCTTCGCGTCGTCCTTGTTGCAGGCGCCGGTCAACAACAGCGACGCCGCGACGAGTGTGGCGACTCCGGTGCGTCGGATGATTCGAGACATGGACAGGGTCCCCCGTGCTCGGCCGTCTGGTGAACTCACCTGAGGGACGCTGCCGGCGCCGCCGGCGTTGCGCGGGGGACCCTGTGATCGCGATCACTCGGGAGGATCGCCGGGCGACGCGGGCCTGTCGCGTGGCGCGATCGTCACGCCCGGCTCACTCCTTGGTCGCACTGGTCGACAACCACTGGGCCCAGGTCAGGTTCCACGCGCCGTAGCCGTTGTCGGCCGAGACGGTGCGCTCCTTGGAGTTGACCACCTTGACCACGTCGCCGCGATCCGCGTGGTCGTAGAACCACTTGGCGTCCTCGGGCGTCATGCTCACGCAGCCGTGGCTGGTGTTGGCCCGACCGAACGGCGGGTTCGCCTTGTCGTACCAGTAGTTGCCGTGCACGAAGGTGCCCGACGTGGTGATCCGGACCGCCGACGGCACGTCCGCGATGTCGTACTCCTTGCCCAGTCCCACGGTCGCGGAGTTCATCCGGGTCTGGGTGTACTTCTCCATCACCACCATCACGCCGCCCCAGGTGTCGTACTTGGGGGACTCGCCGGTGGTGACCTTGGTCGTCTTGACGACCTTGCCGTTCTCGGTCGTGGTCATCGTCTTGGCCGCCACGTCGACCGTGGAGATCCGGGCCACGTCGGAGATCGCGAAGTTGAAGCTCTTGTACTGCTTGGAGCCCGCGCCGCCGCCGAGGTCGACGCCGCGCAGGTTGAGGTCGACCTTGACCTTGGTGTTGACCTTCCAATAATCCTTCGGTCGCCACTCCACGCGGGTGTTGCCGAACCAGTGCCACGCGCCGGACACCGCGGGCGTCGCGGTGACCTTCATCGCCTTCTCCGCCTCGGCCTTGTTGGTGATCGGCCGGTCGAAGCGCACCGAGACGGGCTGGCCGACGCCGACCGTCCCACCGTCCGGGAAGATCGACGCGGTCACCTCCTTGCCCAGCGTCTGGGTGGTGAACTTGGTGGAGATCGTGGTCGGCTGGTTTTCCGGGTTGTTCGCCGTGGTGCTCACCGTGTACTGGCCGCCGGGCGTGAACGGGACCTTCGGCTTCCAGGACTTGCCGTCCGCGGAGAGGGTGCCGTCGACCGCCTCGCCCCTGGCGTTGAGCACCTTGACCGAGGCGATCCTGCCGCCCTCGACCGCGAAGGTGAGTGGATCGCCCAGGTCGACGCCGGTCGCGCCGTCCTCGGGCGTCATGGTCACCTGCGGGGCGGCACCCTTGGGCGGATCCTGCGGCTTGCCGGACTCGGCTCCGGCGGTGGCACCGGCCGTACCGGGGGTCACCTTGGAATCGCTGCCCGCGTTGCTCGTCTTGTCACCCTTGTCCTCGCCGCCCAGCAGCCCGCAGGCCCCCGTGAACAGGATCGCGCCGGCGACCAGGACGGCCGGAACGGTGCGCCGTCGCATCGCTTTACCTGCCACGTTTCGGGATTCCCTTCAAACGGGTCGAAAAGATGGAGGTCGCGCGACGCGAGTCTCCGCATCATTGACTGTCGGAGGGCCCCTCAGGTTGCTCCCCGGGCGATGTGATGTACGTCTCGTATCGAACGTGGCAAGCCCGGATCGGGCCGCGTCCGGAGGCGGTGGTCGGGGGCCCGCGAGGGCGGTCGAGCCCCGACGGCACAGGGAATTCCCGGGTCGACACCCGGTTCGGGGGCCGCGTCCGGGTCGGGCGGGACGACCGTAGGGCCCGATCGTCCCCGCGCATAGCGGCTTGCGCGGACGACATCGGCAAAGATATACGCGCCGCATCGCAGTCGGGCGGAATGCCCGGACCTCCTCCGTATCGACCGAAAATCGGTATGGATGGACGGATTCCGGCCGGCCACACGCGGCGGCGGCACGGCGTCGCCGTCGACGTGAGACTGATCACCGTCCGGGCTCTCGGCGGTGGGATCCGCCCGGATCCGTGCCCGGTGCGACCGGCACACGCCGCGCCGTGTCGCGGGTCGTTGGGGTGGACTCGCCCGACCGCGGGCCGGGTGGGTCCGACTGCCCCCGTGCAGGTGGGTGACGGGTCCCGAGCCGCTCTCCCGGATCGAGCACGCCGCCGACCGGTGTGCTGGTGGGGCAGCGGGCGAGCGGCGATCGGGCCCGCCCGGCGCGATCGGCGCGACCCGTCGGTCGTAAGGATCGGCGCTCTCCGCGCGCCCCCGGCCGGCCCCTGCGGTGGTGGCCCGGGGCCGGTCGCCGAGAGGGTTGCGGCGCGTTGAACGGCGTCCCGTCGAGAAGGGTAAGTCACGGACAAATCAGGGCGGTTGACGACACGTCAGGCTACGCCTGCGTCCGGAAGGTCGGTGTTGGGAACGTCCGGATCGCGCGGGTAGGCTCACGCCCGACCAGCCCCCGGCAACGAGGATCCGCTTGATGTCAGTTGCACACACGCCCCCTCGCGCCCGGTCGGAACGACCGCCCACGGGACGGGCACTGCTCGCCTTCGCGGCCGTGTCGATCATCACCGCCGGCGCGGTCGTGTGGGCGGTGTCCGCCGTCGGCTCGAAACATCGCACGACGGTCGCGGTGGGCGGCGTGGCGGTCGCGCTCGCGCTGGCCATCGCGGTCGCGGCCACCGTGTACGCGGTCGGCAGCGCGGATCGGCTGCGCGCGCGGATCGCCGAGATGGAGGGCGACGCGGCTCGGTGGAACGACGACAACCGGGAGCGGATGTCCGCGCTCGAGGCCGAGGCGACCCGGCTCGCCGACGAGACGCTGCCGGCGCTGGTGGCACTGCTGCGCGACGGCGCGTCGGTGGACACCGCGCTCGCCGGCGTACCCGCCCCGCATCACGAGGCGCTGGAGCGGATGTTGACGACCGTCGCCCGCGAGGTCGGCCAGGGCGAGCGCATGCGCGCCGCGGCGATGTCCGCGTGCGCGAACGCCGCCGGGCGGGTCCAGGCGCTGTCCACCAGCATGCTCGCCGATCTGCGCGAGATGGAGGGGCGGCACGGCGAGGAGGTCTTCGGTGATCTCCTGCGGCTGGATCACAGCACCGCCCAGGCGGGTCGGCTCGCGGACAGCATCGCGGTGCTCACCGGCGCCCGTTCCGGCCGTCGGTGGACCAAGCCGATCGTGATGGAGAGCATCCTGCGCGGCGCGGTCGGCCGGATCAGCGCCTACCAGCGGGTGCGGGTGCACTCGACCAGCGAGGCGACGGTGGCCGGCTACGCGGCCGAGGGCGTCATGCACGCGCTCGCCGAACTGATGGACAACGCCACCAAGTTCTCGCCGCCCTCCGAGCAGGTGCACGTCTACGTCGAGGACGTGCCCGCCGGCGTCGTGGTGACCGTCGAGGACGGCGGCCTGGTGATGGGCGAGTTCGCCCTACGGCGGGCCGAACAGGCGGTCGCGGCACAGGCGTTGGACCTGACCACGCTGTCCGGGACCCGGTTGGGCCTGGCCGTGGTCGGCTGCCTGGCCCGCAAGCACGGGTTGACGGTGTCGTTCCGCCCGTCCTCGCGCGGCGGCACCGGCGTCGTGGTGATGATTCCCCGGCAACTGGTCGGCGAGGCCCGGCCCGAGCCGCGCAAGCGGGCGGAGCCCGGCACGCGACCGCCGGCACCGGCGGCGGTGCCCCGACAGCCGGCCGCGGCCCCGCCGGTGTTCGAACCGGTGGCCGGGCACCCACCGGCCGAGCCGGAGCAGGCGCCCGAGGCGGCGCCCGCGCCCAGGCTCTCCGGGCTGGCCAAGCGCCGCCCCGGACAGACCCTGGCCGCCGCGGCCAAGGCGGCGGAGCGGGCCGAAGGGCGCTCGGACCCCGCTTCCCGAACGGCCAAGCCGCGCCCCGCGCCCGGAGCCCGCTTCGGCGCCTTCCGCCAGGCGGTCCAGGGCGAGAAGCCGGGTCGGGACGTGACGGCGTCCCCCGACGACAATTCCTGATCGCCCCTTCGCCGGGTCGTACGCAACGAGAGAACGGAGGCAGGGGTCGGCCATCCGGACCGGATGTCCGCCTCGGAAGCCCTATGAGCGCAACAGCACACGGCACCGACGCACAGCCGATCGGCACGCAGCGGCAGCCCGAGCGGGAACTCGACTGGCTGCTGGAGAACCTGATCAAGGGCACTCCGGGCGCCCGGCACTCGCTGGTGTTGTCCAAGGACGGCCTCAAGTTGTGCCGTACCTCGGGCCTGACGGTGGACCAGGCGGACCAGCTCGCGGCCATCGCGTCCGGCATCCAGAGCCTGTCGCACGGTGCCTCCATCGAGTTCGGCGACGGCAGCGGCGGCGTCCGACAGTCGATGACCGAGTTCCACGGCGGCATCCTGTTCATCGTCGAGGCCGGTGAGGGCGCGCACCTCGCGGTGATCGCGGACGACGACGCGGACGCCGGGGTGGTCGGCCACAACATGAACGAACTGGTCGAGCAGATCGGCGAGTACCTGAGCGCACCGGCCCGCGAGTTCGGCGAAGGCGGCCGATCGGCATGATCCGGCGACCAGTCGACAGCGGGGACCCGGACCGGCTGTACACGGTCACCAATGGTCGGACGCACGCGAACGAGGACGCGTTCGACCTGGTCACGCTGATCGTCAGCGAGTGCGAACCGACCCCGGGAATGCAGTCCGAGCACGTGCGGATCCTGCGGATGTGCGATCGCCCCACCGCCGTCGTGGAGATCGCCGCCGAACTGGGCCTGCCCGTGGGCGTGGTGAAGATCCTGCTGTGCGACCTGCTCGACACGGGGCGAATCACCGCGCGGCACCCGCGCCTGTCCCCGCGCCGGGCGCAACTACCCGATACCGAGATCCTGAAGCAGGTGCTCGTTGGACTCCACAACCTCTGAGCTCGCCCCGTCCGAGCCGGCCGTCCGTACCCCCCTGGCGAGCACCGCGAGCGACGGGCTCAAGATCGCCATCGTGGGCGGGTTCGGCGTCGGCAAGACGACGATGGTGCGCTCGGTGAGCGAGATCCGTCCGCTCAACACCGAGGAGACGATGACCCGGGCGGGCGTGGGCATCGACGACGCGCGTGCCGCGGACGGCAAGACCACGACCACGGTCGCGTTCGACTTCGGTCGGATCTCGCTCAACGACGAGATGGTGCTCTACCTGTTCGGTGCCCCCGGCCAGGAGCGGTTCTGGTTCCTGTGGGACCGGCTGTTCTCGGGCACGCTCGGCGCGGTGGTGCTGGTGGACCCGCGGCGGCTGGAGGACTCGTGGTACGCGATCGACCGGCTCGAGCACCACGGGATGCCGTTCGTGCTCGCCCGCAACAACTTCGGCCCGCCCGAGTACACCCTGGACGAGGTGCGCGACGCGCTGTCGCTGCCCGCCGACATCCCGATGATCGACTGCGACGCGCGCAGCCGCGAGTCCAGCAAGGCCGTGCTGATCGCGCTGGTGAACCACCTCTACACGTTGTCTGCCGCCCGGGAGCGCGCCCTGTGACCACGCCTTCGGACATCGACGACCCGAACGCCGCCGCGCCGCCGCAGGGTTGCCCCGCGCACGTGGACGGACCGCCGCTCGACCCCTCGCACCTGGGCGCCGCGCGGCTGGCCGGCCCGGGCCTGTGGCAGGACCCGCACCGGATATACCGCACGCTGCGTCAGGAGCACGGTTCGGTGGCGCCGATCCTGCTCGACGGCGACATCCCCGCGTGGTTCGTGCTGGGCTACCGCGAGGTGCACCACGTGACCGCGAACGACCAGCTTTTCGCGCGCGATTCGCGACGCTGGCACGCGTGGGACACGATCGCGCCGGACTGGCCGCTGATGCCGTTCGTCGGCTACCAGCCGTCGGTGATGTTCACCGAGGGGCCCGAACATCGGCGGCGCTCCGGGGCGATCAGCGACGCGCTCGCGGCGGTGGACCAGTTCGAGCTGCGTGCCCAGGCGGAGCGGATCGCGGACCGGTTGGTCGACGAGTTCGCGGGGGTGGGCGAGGCCGAGTTGATGGCCGACTACGCGCACCGGCTGCCCTCGCTCGTGGTGGCCCGGCTGTTCGGGCTGCCCGAGGAGGAGACCCCGGCGCTGGTACAGGACCTGGCCGCGTCGCTGGACGGCGGCGACGGCGCGGTCGACGCGCACCTGCGGGTGGGGGCCACGATGGCCCGGCTGCTGGAGCGCAAGCGCGAACGCCCGGGCGCCGACGTGCCCTCGCGGCTGCTCGCGCACCCGGCCGGGTTGGCCGAGGAGGAACTGATCCAGGACATGCTCGTGGTGATGGCCGCCGCCCAGCAGCCCACCGCGAACTGGATCGGCAACACCCTGCGGCTGATGTTGACCGACGACCGCTTCGCGCTGACCCTGTCCGGCGGCCGGCGCAGCGTCGGGCAGGCGCTCAACGAGGTGTTGTGGGAGGACACCCCGACGCAGAACTTCATCGGCCGGTGGGCGGTGCGCGCCACCGTGCTCGGCGGTCGCAAGATCAAGGCCGGCGACCTGTTGGTGCTGGGTCTGTCGGCGGCCAACACCGATCCGCAGGTGCGGCCGGACTCGCACCTCGGCGCCGCGGGCAACAACGCGCACATGTCGTTCAGCCACGGCGAGCACCGTTGCCCCTACCCGGCACCCGAGTTGGCCGAGGTGATCGCGCGCGCCGCGATCGAGGTGCTGCTCGACCGGCTGCCGGACGTGAACCTGTCGGTGCCCACCCGGGAGCTGGTCTGGCGCGACTCGGTGTGGATGCGCGGCCTGGAGAACCTCCCGGTCGAGTTCACCCCCGCGTACGTGGGCTGATCCGGGCCGGTGCGGGGGCGGGCACGATCCCGCCCCCGTCGAGGCTCAGGCCACCGGCGTGAACGTCACCGGCAGCGCCACCGGGCCGCGGGTGAACACGCCCTTCTCGGCGGGCGCGAATCCCGGTGCGAAGGCCAGATCGGGCATCGCGTCGAGCAGTTGGTTGGTGCCGACCTCGACCTCGGCCACCGCGAGCAGCGCGCCGACGCAGAAGTGCCGGCCGAGCGCGAAGGACAGGTGGTCGGCCGCCGCGGAGAAGGCGGTCTTCGCGGTCAGATCCTCGCGGAAGATGTCGAAGCGATCCGGGTGGGCGTAGCGTCGGTCGTCCCGGTTCGCCGCGCCGATCAGGCACGTGAGCGTGCTGCCGGCGGGCACCACGCCACCGCCGAACTCGACGTCCTCGGCGGGCTGGCGCATGATCATGTGCACCGGCGGCGAGAAGCGCAGCGTCTCCGCGAAGGCCCGCGGGATCAGCGACCGGTCCGCGCGCACCGCGGCGAGCTGGTCGGGATGCTCCAGCAGGTTCTTGAACAGGCTCGCGATCGCCTTATCCGTCGTTTCGCCGCCGGCGGCCAGGAGCAGGCTGCAGAAGGCCTTGATGTCCTCGTCGCTCATCCGGGTGCCGTCGATCTCGGCCAGGCACAGCGTGGACAGCAGATCCGTGCCTGGGTTGGCGCGTCGCTCGGCGATCAGCGGCAGCAGGTACGCGGCGAACTCCTCGCGTGTGCGCAGCCCGGCCGCGGCGACGTCGGGGTCCTGGCTCAGGTTGCCCAGGAACGCGATGACCGACGTGTACCAGCCCTGGAACCGCGCGTGGTCCGCCTGGTCCAGGCCGAGCATGTCCGCGATCACGTCGACCGGGAAACGCTGGGCGAACTCCGGTACCAGGTCCACCGATCCGCGGTCGCGAAAGGTGTCCACGAGCCGCCGCGCGTTGCTCTCGATCACCGGCAGGAAGTTCTCCTGGAGGGTGTTTCCGCGAAACGCGGGCGCCACCAGCGCGCGGCGCACCGAGTGTTCGCGCCCGCTCATCTGCAGGATCGTCCGCCCGTGCACGGGCTCCAACTGCCAGTCGTAGTTGTCGGTGGTGAACACCGGCTCCTTGAAAGCCCGTTCGAGGTCCTGGTAACGGGAGATGATCCAACTCTGCATCCCCTCGTGCCACAGCAACGGATGCTCGTCGCGCATCCGGCGGTACAGCGGATACGGATCGGCCGCGAACTCGGGCGAAAGTATGTCTGGCACGTCCAGGGCGGTCATCGAATCCCCTTGTCCAACAACGCAATCGAAGATCATCAACCAACCCGACCAGGCTATGGATCGGCACACCCCGGGGTCCACCCCGTCCGTACGCCCACGTATTCATTCGGGCGAACAAATGTTCGTGAATTCGACGCGGGGAAGCGACAATGCGAGAACGCGGAAACGGCGATGGGGCCCTCGGTGAACCGAGGGCCCCATCGCTGTTTCGCAAGGTGCGCCGCCAGGGACTCGAACCCCGGACCCGCTGATTAAGAGTCAGCTGCTCTAACCAACTGAGCTAGCGGCGCTTGCGTTGCGTGGGAAACATTAGCAGGGGTCGGCGGTGATCGAAAATCGACACCCATCGACAGCCTCGGATCGCGGGCGGGGGCGCGCGGGGAGCGTATCGAGGGCGCGCAAGGTCCCTCGTAGGACTTCTTTGAGGACACGGGGAGGACGCCCCTTTCCGGACATCCGCAAAGAGGTCCCCCGGCCCGTCTCACGGCGGGTACCGTCGGCATCACAGCCTGCACAGCACACCGCACGTCGTAACCGGGAGGGCCGATGGCCATGCGGCAGGGGGCCGGTCCTTCGTCCGGGAATGTCCGGCTGAAGGCCCTACGGCACTCGCATGGCTGGGTTTCCCAGCAACAATTGGCCGACGCCTTCGAGAAGAAGGCGCTCGAATGCGGACTTCGACTCGGCGTCAGCGTGCGGCAGGTACGGCGTTGGGAAAGTGCCGATCCGCCCTGGCCGACCCCCGATTATCAGCAGGTCCTGCAGGCTTTGTTCGAGCGGCCGTTGACCGACCTGGGGTTCACCCCTCCGTGGCAGGCCGAGTTGGCCGAGTACGGTCAGGGCTACACCGACGCACCGCCCGCCCTGGAGCAACCGTCCGTTCCACCCGCGTTCCCCGCGCCCGCCCGGGAAACCGGGCGGGCGCCCGATCGCCCGGAGTATCCGGGCTACGGCGAGGCCCGGGTGCGCCGGCAGCCGCCGGCCACCGGCGGTCCGGTCGGCGGGGCGATGGCCGTGCCGACCCACCCGGCGCCCGGGGTCAAGCGACAGGTGCCGCCACCGCGCTCCGGCCCGGTGCCGCCGCCCGGCCCCGTGCCACCCCCGGGGCCCCCTCCTGCGCCCGGCCCGGTGCCGCCTCCCGAACCCGCGATCGTGCCACCCCGGTCCCCCTTCGAGACCGGGCCCACCGTGGTCGGCGGTCGTCGATTGGAAGGAGACGGCCCACCGGCCCCACCGGGCCTGCCGGGCCGCCCGCCGCTGCGCGCGATCGGCCCCTCGGCCGCCGAGCCCCCGGCCCGGACGCTGGAGATCGCCACCCCCGCGGTGCTGCGCCAACTGCTCCGGGACACCCCCGACCCGGGCCCCCTCGCGGTTCCCATGCACTCGCGGGCGGGCCAGCTCACCGTGGTCGGCGCCGACCAGTACGCGATGCTCACCCGGACCTACCGGCAGATGTACTGGGTCGCCCCCGCCGCCATCGCCTACCCGTCGGTGATCGCGCACGTGCGCCTGGGCACCCAGCTGCTCAACGCCCCCGGCCCGGCCCGGGCCCGGCGGATCCTGGGCGCGTCGCTGGCGGAGACCGCGATGCTGGCCGGCCGGATGGCCTTCTTCGACCTCGACCGCCCGCACGACGCGCAGGACCACTACCTGGTTGCCTACCGCGCCGCCAACGAGGCCGGCGACACCCTGCTGGCCGCCGCCGTGCTGGCGCACACCGCGTTCATCCCCGCCTTCGACGCGGCGCCCTCCGCGGCCGAGGACATCCTCGACTTCGCCCGCAAGACGGCCACGCGCGGGGCGCCGATGGTGATGCTCGCCTGGTTCGACGCGGTGCAATCGGAGTTCGAGTCGCTGCGCGGCACCCCCGAGCGCGGGCTGCACCTGCTCGACCGGGCCGAGGACCTGCTGTGCCATCCGGACAACACGCCCACGCCGCCGTGGCTGGACTTCTTCGACGCCTCCCGGCTGTGGGGCTTTCGCGGCAAGACCGAACTCACCGCGCGCCGGATGGACCAGGCCCAGGGCTCGCTCAACGACGCGTTGCAGAACCTGCCGCCCAACGGCGACAAGCAGCGGGCGGTGATGTACGCCGACCTGGCCGAGGCGGCCTTCCAGGCCGGCCAGGTGGACGAGGCGTGCGGCCGACTGTTCCAGGCCGTCGACATGCTGCGTGTGCACTGGTATTCGATGGCGATGGACCGCGTACGGATCACCCGCAAACAGTTGGAGCCCTACAGGAACTCGGTCGCCGTGCGCCAACTCGACGAGGCGCTGGAGTCGTTCAGCGAACTCGCGCCCACCGACGAGACCGGATTCGTGGCCCTGCCCGGAGCGGACGAGCAGACCTGAGTTCCCCGTGTCGGTGACATGGTCCACACTGACCCGGGACCGGACGGTTCGACGACGAAAGCCGTACACGAGACATGCGCACGACGGGTACCACCGGCGCTATCGCCGGCAGGCTGGAGCAGTTGCGCGGCACACTGCCCACCCGCAATCACAACGCCCGCACGGTCGCCGCCCTCGCGGCCAACCCGGGGTGCGCCCGCCGGGGCGTGCTCGACGCGGCGGGCATCGAGAAGACCGTGCTCGCCGACCGACTCGGCTTCCCGCCACGCTACGGCCGATCGCCGTTCGCGATCGGGCGCGGCAACGTGTTCGAGGCCCGGGTCAAGGCGGACGGCGGAGCGGAGTTGCGCCGACTGCTCGCCGAGACGCTGGGCGCCGACCCGGACGGCGGCGCGCTGGTCGACGTCGACCACGAGAACACCGGCCGGCCGAGCCGCGAGGAACGGGTGGCCCGCACCCGCGAAGCGCTGCTCGGGGCCGCCCGCGGCGAACCCGACGCGTGCGCGATCCTGGACCACCCGCTGCTGCCGTTGGACGTGGCCGGCCGCCGCGCCTACCTGGAACCGGACGCGATGGCGTGCCGGGTGGCCGGGCGGCTGTACGTGGTGGAGATCAAGTCCTTCGCGATCATCGACGGGTCCGCCGACCCGGGCAAGCTCGCCTCGGCCACCCGGCAGTCCGCGGTGTACGTGCACGCGCTGCGCCGACTGGCCGCGGACCTGGGCCTGGACCCGGCGATCGTGGCCACCGACATCGTGCTGGTGTGCGCGCAGGACTTCTCCAATCGCCCGGTCGCCGTCGTGCTCGACGTACGGCGCGAACTGGCCACCACCCGGCGCCGGTTGGAACGCCTGTCCGGGGTGGAGGACCTGCTCGGCGAACTGCCGGACACGCTGACCTTCGACGTCGAGGGCGATCGGGCCGAAGCGGCCGTCGCACAGGTGCCCGCCGCGTACGTCCCGGACTGTCTCTCCGCGTGCGAACTCGCGCTGTTCTGTCGGCACGAGGCCCGCGGCTGCGCACCCGGCGGCGGCAGCGTGGGCACGCTCGGCACGGCGGTGCGCGGTGCGCTGGGCGGGATCGAGGACATCGCCGACGCGCTCGCGCTCGCCGACGGCACACGTGCCGCCGAGCCCGGCGAGGAGGACGTGGCCAGACTGCTCCGCCGGGCCGAGGCGCTGCGCTCCGAGGTGCTCGGCGGCGTCGGGTGAGCGCGATCGCCGCGCTCGGCCGACTGCGTGCCGCCGCGACCGGGGTGGCCCAACCGGCCGCGACCGTCCGACACCGGCATCTGTCCGCTCGCCCGGTGGTGCTGGTGCCCTACGTGCTCGCGGGCGAGGCGTTCGCGCCGTTGGCCGTGCTGGTGGGGACCGAGCGCGAGCGGCCGCACCTGCTCGCCGTACCGCAACCGCGAGACCGTGACCGGCGGTTCGCGCACGCGGCCGAGCTGGGTCGACTGCTGCTGCCGTATCTGGGCGCCTTCGCCGCCGAGACGGAGACGATCGAGCGACGCGGCGACGACCCGTACGAACGCAGCGTGGACGCGCCCCAGGTGCTGGTGCCCACGTCGGGCGGTGTCGAGTATCTGCGGCTGCTCGGCCGTTCCACCCGATTCCGGCGCACCGAGGGCGAGTTCGCGGTGGCCGCGGAGGTCCCGCTGCTCGGCCGGTGGAGCACGTGGCTCGCCGATCGGGCCGGGGTGCCCGGATCGAGCGTGCTGCTGGCGATGACCGACCTGCTCACCCAGATGTGGGCGACCGGCCAGAGTGCGCTGGAGGACGGCGAACTGGGCGCGCTACTGGCTTGGATCGACCCGCCGGCCGGGCAGCGCGGGGACCGGGCGGCCCGGGAGGTCGAGGGTGGGCCGACCGCGGGGCCCGCGACCGATCCGGCCTTCGACGAGCGACTGGTGCCGCTGATCGCCGCGTTCGACGAGGCGGTGGCCGCGGAACGAGGTGAGGAGGCGGCCGACACCGGTGTGCGCGCCGACCTCGGGCCGCGTGGTCGGGACGCCGAGAACGCGATCCGGGACGCGCTGGCCGCCGAGTTGATGCCGACCTGGGATCGCATGTGGCGCGGCGTGGAGTTGCTCGGCGCGCTGCCCGTGGGGGCCTCGGTGGCCGGGCGGTGGGAGGCCGACCGGGCCTCGTACAGCTTCTTCGCCGCGGATCTGGCCGACCCCGAGTCGCGCCCGCAGCCGCGGGTGCCCGGGGCGATCTCCGCCGCCGCGCAACTGGCCACCCGGGAACGGGCGCAGGCCCGACTGGACGCCGAACAGGTGCGCGACGACCCGTTGTTGATGGCCGCCGTCCGGCTCGCGGGTGAGGCGTTCCGCGGCGAACTGATCGCGGTGGACGCCGAGCGCATGGTCGCCGAGCCGGGGAAGAAGACCGCGCGCCCACGCCCGCTGTTGAGCTTTGCCACCGACGACGAACCGCTGTTCGGACCGGGGACCGACCTCGCGTGTGTCGAGCGCCCGGACGCGAAGGCGCGCGTCCTGGAAACCGAGCCCGGGCGGGTCGTGCTGGAACTGCGCGGCGGGATGGGCGGCGGCAAGGCGCCCAAGCCGGGCAGTGTGCCCGAGCCCGGCGAAGTCCTGTGCTGGACCTCGCTGATCGCCGAGTTCCGACGCGGTCCGGACTGGCCCGCCGTCGAGGACACCCCCTGGACGCACGGCGGTCCGCCGCCGGAACCCGAACCCGAGGCCGCCCCGGAGGCGGACGACGACGCGTTGGAGGAGTGGTCGTGACGGTCGTGCGGGCCCGGCATCCCGAGGGCGACCCGGCCGCGCTCGCCGCCGCCGCGACCGACGCCGTGCTCGCCGACCTCGGCTCCGGGGCGCATCGCGGCGTCGTGGTCGACTCGCCGCCCGGCGCGGGCAAGTCGACGCTGGTGGTGCGCGCGGCGGGAGAGTTGGCCGAGGGCGGCGAGCGGCTGATGATCGTCGCGCAGACCAACAACCAGGTCGACGACCTGCTGGTGCGGCTGGTCGCGGAGCACCCCGGGCTGACGGTGGGTCGGCTGTCCGCCACCGGGTACCGGCTGCCGCCCGCGCTGGTGGGCACGTCGGTGGTGAACGCGGAGAAGGCCGAGGCGCTGGACGCGTGCGCCGTGGTGGTGGCCACCGCCGCCAAGTGGGCGCTGGTCCAGGACCGGCGCTGGCCCTGGGCGATCGTCGACGAGGCGTACCAGATGCGCTCGGACGCCCTGCTGCTGGTGGCCCGGCTGTTCGACCGCGCGCTGTTCGTGGGCGACCCCGGCCAACTCGACCCGTTCGCCACCGTGGACACCTCGCGTTGGCACAGCCTGACCTACGACCCCTCGCAGAGCGCGGTGGTGGTGCTCCGCCGGCACAACCCGGACCTGCCGGTGCATCGGCTTCCGGTGTCCTGGCGGCTGCCCGCGAGCGCGGCGCCGCTGGTGTCCGAGGCGTTCTATCCGTTCACCCCGTTTCGTTCGGGGACCGGTCCGGGCGAGCGGCTCCTGCGCTTCGAGGCGGCGCGTGAGGACGACGCGTACGACGCGGTGGTGGACGTGGCGGCGACCTCCGGTTGGGGCCTGTTGGAGTTGCCCGCGCGGTTCACCGCGGCGGCCGACGAGGAGGCGGTGCACGCGGTCGCGACGCTCGCCGCGCGGCTGCTCGCGCGGGGCGGAACCGCGATCGGCGAGCGCACGCCGGACGGGGTCGCGCTGGACGCGTCACGCATCGCGATCGGGGTCAGCCACCGCGAGCAACGGGCCCGGGTCGAGTCGGCGCTGCGCACGCTCGGCGCGGCGGAGATCGTGGTGGACACCGCGAACCGGCTCCAGGGTCGCGAGTTCGACGTGACCGTGGTGCTGCACCCGCTCTCCGGTCGGCGCGACGCGACCGAGTTCCACCTGGAGACCGGGCGGCTGTGCGTGCTGGCCTCACGGCATCGGCACGCGTGCCTGGTGGTGGCCAGGGCCGGCATCCCCGAACTGCTCGACGCGCACCCCACCGCCGACCCGGTCCACCTCGGCGTCCCGGTCAACTTCCCGGACGGCTGGGAGGCGAACCAGGCGGTGCTGGCCGAACTCGCGGGGCACCGGGTCGCGCTGTCGAGGTGAGGTCGGGGCGCCGAGTGGGCCGGCGCGGTCGGGTGGGATTGCGTGGTCGGTCGTCGGGGCGAGCCCGTGTGGGGGAGTCCGTGTGGGCGGGGTGGGACGTGCGAACGCCGGCCGGGCCATGCCCGGCCGGCGTTCGTGGTCGGGCGCTACTCGCCGCGCTCCAGCAGCAGCTTCCGGCCGTGCTCGATCATCTTCGCCGTGTACTCCTCGCCCCACCCCGCCCGCGCCGCGACCTGAGCCGTCGTCAGGTGGTCGAACCGATTCGGATCCGCCATCCGGGCCGCGGCCATCGCCTGGTAGTCCACCGCCCGGTCGGCCGCCGCGCGAAACGCCTCGGCCAGATCCGTGGAGCGGGTCAGCACCTCCTGGGGATCGGTCAGATCGTCCAGGTCGAAGAAGCGTTCGTCGGGCGGCTCGGGAACCGAGGGCTCGAACAACAGCGGCGCGGGCCGCATACGGGGCTTGCGCGACTCGGACGGCATGCGCGGATTCCTTCCGACAGTGCAGACGTGCTGACGACGAATACGGACGGGGGGAGCGACGGGATCGGTCGACCCTGGAGGGTCCGCAAGATCCCGTGCCCTTGCCATTGTCGCCAACCGGACGCCATCCGAAAGACCCTTGCCCGAAAGAGGCGCGAGACCTCGGACCCCGCTTCGATAAACCCCGATTCGGCGGCGCGAACCGGGTGCCGCGGGCGTGTTTCGACGCCCGGTAAACCTCTCGGAGCAGGTCGGATCGGAGCAGGTGGGGACAAGCGGATGCGCCCCCACGCGCTGTGGCGTGGGGGCGCATCGCGTCCTACCGGTACCGGTCGGGTCGAGCAGGTATTGGGGGAGCCGCTCGTGATGTCAGGTCCCCGACCGGTACGTCCTGGGCGACCTCAGATCGCCTGCTGGTGGCGCTCGGCGAGCGCGCGGGCGGCCTCGGCGATCGCCGCGCGCACGTGTCGCAGCGTCGTCAGGCGGTTGTCGGGCGTCGGCGGCACGAGCCACACGAGCGGCCCGTCGTTCTGCTCCGGCGGCGGCGGGAAGGTGATCCAGGCACCCCGGCCGTGGTGGCGCGGGCCGAGCCGACGATCGCGCGGCCGCACCGGCATCACGGTGGTCGGCGGTACGAGGAATCCGATCCGGCGGTAACGGCGATCGAAGATGACCGGCCCGACCGGCACGCGGTGTGCGTGCAGCGTGGCCAGGGCCTCACGGCCGAGCCGGTCCTCCACCTCGATCACGTCGAACGTCTCGCCTGCCGCTACCAGGCGAGGGGCGTACGGGTTCCGAAGCGCGTCCTGCGGCAGCGCTGCCAGCGTCGTTCGGTTCACGTCGGCGTCCATCGGTGAGGCGGTCCTCTCGTTTCGTCGTGGAAACGGAATCGTCCTCGGGGGCCGGGAGGTCCTCGAAGCGTCCTCTTCGTCCTGCACGAGCCCGAAGCGTCCGACTTCGGGGACGTCCGCTTCTGCCCTAGATGCAACCAGGCCGGCACACCGTGTGACGAGGCCCGCGGTGGGACTCCTGTAGGACGCGCTGAGGACTCTTGCCGCCCTAACGGGCTAGAGGCATGACGCCGCAGGTGGGACGGGGTCACGATCGAGATCCAGTACGGAGCGTACGGGCCCGGTGGTTCGCGTGACCGGGTCCACGCAGGCATGTCCGTCACCACCACGCGTATGGAGGACGCGATGCAACGACGTACCTTTCTGGCCGGCGCCGCCGTCGCCGGCCTCACGGCGAAGAATTCCGCCGCATACGCATCCTCGGGGTCGGCGGCTCATCTGCCCGATCCCGCCGCCTACATCGCCACCACCGCCCGGCTGCGGTCCCGCTACTGGATCGAGGAACCGGGACGACTGCTACCGGTGGTGGCCGAACACGCCCGCAATGGTGCCCGGCTGTTGGCCGAGGGGCCGGATGGGGCGCACCAGTCCGCGATCGCGGAGACGGCGCTGCTCGCGTCCCGGATCGCCTTCTTCGACCTGAGCCTGCGCGGGCCGCACGTGCGGCGCTGGCAGGAACTGGCGCTGGACGCGGCGGACCGGGGCCGGGACGGCTCGTTGGCCGCCGCCGTGCTCGGGCACATGGCGTTCGCGCCCGCCTGGACCGGAAGGGGAGGGGAGGCCCGGGACACCCTGGCCGCCGCGCGGGAGCGGACCACGAGTGGCGACGCCGGGCCCACCCTGCGGGCGTGGCTGGACGCGATCTCGGCCGAGGCGGAGGTCCGGCTCGGTACGCCGGACGCGGCCTTCCCGCTGCTGGATCGTGCCGCCGACACGTACGCGCCGCCGGAGACGCCCGGTTCGTGGACGGCTACCGGGCCGCCGGCGTGGCTGGACTGGTTCTCGGCGGCGCGTCTGGAGGGCTTCCGGGGCGCGGCGGAGGTGGCGGCCGGGCGCTCGGCCGAGGCCCGGGCGAGTCTGGAGCGCACGCTCGCGGGGCTGCCGGCGCACAGCCACAAGCAGCGGGCGATGACGCTCGCGGAGCTGGCCGCGACCGCGGTCGGTGCGCGTGAGCCGCAAGATGCGTGTCGGCTGTTGGAGGAGGCGCTCGATCTGGTCGGTGTGCAGGGGTATGCGACGGCGGTGGATCGGGTGCGGACGGTGCGGGCTTCGCTGGCGCCTTGGGCGGGGGAGTCGTTCGTACGGGACGTCGACGATCGGTTGCGCTCGGGGGGTGGGGGGCGGGCCGGCGGCGGCGGTGGTGGTGGCGGGCAGGTCGGGGAGGGGGCGGCCTGATGCACTCGGCCTCCGGCTGGGCTGGGTTACCCGGCCTTTGGCCGAGGTGGCCTCAAACGCCGGCCGGGCTGCTTGGCCTCAAGCGCCGGCCGGGCTGGGTTGCCTGGCCTTTGGCCGAGGTGGCCTCAAACGCCGGCCGGGCTGCTTGGCCTCAAGCGCTGGCCGGGCTGTTTGGCCTCAAGCGCCGGCCGGGCTGGGTTGCCTGGCCTTCGGCCGAGGTGGCCTCGAGCGCCGGCCGGGCTGACGGTTTGCTCGGTCGGTGTTTTTGGCTGCGGTGCCGGCCGGGCTGGGGGTGCGGGTTACGGTTCTGTGATGCCGTTGATGCGGGCGACGGCGGCGGGGAGTTCGCCGAGGGATTCCAGGCGTAGGTCGGTGACCTCGATCAGTTCGGGGTCGTCGGCTACCAGGTAGCCCCAGGGGCCGCGGCGGACGTGGGCGGTGCGCAGGCCAGCGAGGTGGGCGGGGCGGACGTCGTTGTCGAGGCGGTCGCCGACGTACAGGATCTCCTCGGCCGGGCAGGGGCACTCGGCCACGAGGCGCTCGAAGAAGGCCGACTCGGGCTTGCTGATGCCCCAGTCGTCGGAGGTGGCGAGCAGGTCCACGCCGAGATCCAGGCCGCGCAGGATGACGCCCGCGTTCACGGTCTGGTTGCCGACCACGCCGAGCCACACGTGCTGGTCGCGCAGCGCCTTCAGGCACGGGCGGGTGTCGTTGTAGAGGTCTTCCTCGCCGAACCATTCGGGAAAGCCCGCGGCGGTGCGCGCGGCGCGCTCGACGGTCAGGTCGAAGCCCGGCCGAAAGCGCTGGAACACCTCGCGATAGTCGAGGCCCTGGGCGATCACCGCCCCGAACGTGGCCGCGAACGTGTGTCGGGGCACCCCGAGCCAGTCGGCCCACGTGCCGTACTCGCGCGATTCGTCGACGAGGGTCTCGCCCACGTCGAACACCACGGCGCTGATCCGCATTACAGCTCCCCGCTCTCGTCGCCTGCCGGCCCCGTCTCCGATTCGCCGTGCCCCTGGGTCCGTCGGGCGGGGTCTGGCCGGTCAGGCCGAGCCCGATCGGGTTCGTCCACCGATGTGGTGGCTTGTCCGATCGGCGTGTACCCGATGACGGAATCCTTCCCGTTGCCGGGCACGGGACCTCCCAGAAGGTACCGCTTGCCTGCCAGGCAAGCGTCGTTCGAAGGTCGCATCAGGCCGACCTTGATCGAAATCGTTTTATCGGCCGCGAATCGGCGGTACTAAGCGGCATCTCTGTGGTCGATGACGATCGGTTGTCCCGGCGATTCCGATCCCGTTCGGCGCATCGCCACCCCGTCGCGTGCCCGATCCAGTCCGCGCAGCACCCACGGCGACGCGAGCGCGCCCAGCCCCATCACCGCGAGTCCCGCGAGCACGTCCGCGAGGTAGTGGTTCGCGGTGCCGAGCACCACCAGGACCACGAAGAGCGGGTAGGCCACACCCAGCCCGCGCAACATCGGACCGCGTCCGTGCCGCCACAACTGCCATCCGCACCACGCGGCCCAGCCCACGTGCAGGGACGGCATCGCCGCGTACTCGTTGGTCATGTGCTCCATGCCGCGCGGCGCGCTGGCGCCGGCGCCCCACCAGCCCCAGGACGCGAAGTGCGCCATGGTGTCCGTGAAGCCGTCGATCATCCGCGGCGGCGCGGTCGGGAAGAGCATGAAGCCCGCCAGCGAGACCACCGTGGCGATCGCCAACGTGGTGCGGGCGCCTCGGTAGCGCTCGGGACGTCTGCGCCACAACCAGAACAGCACCACCGGGGTCACCACGTAGTGCAGCGTCGCGTACGCGTAGTCGCAGACCACGCCGATGAACACGTGGTCGGTGACGACCCGGTTGAGCACGCGTTCGGGATCCAGGTGGGTCAGCGACTCCACGTGCAGTATTCGCTCGGCGTTGCGCAGCGCGGCGTCCACGTCGCCGCGGACCACGAGTCGGCTCAGCGAGTACGCCTCGTACAACACCGCGATCAGCAGCAACTCGGTCCACCAGCGCGGGCGCCGGCGGACCGTGGCGGAGGTTGGGGGCATCCGTCCAGTCTGCAACACCCGGGACCCGAACCCGGCACCGCGTCCGGGCGTTCCGGCCGGTGATCCCCCGGGCGTCCGGGCCGCGGCGGGCCGCGCGGCCATTGATGACACGTGTCACACATGATAGAACGTGTTTCACTTTTCCGGCGGGCAACCGCCGCCGGCAGGGCGGGGACCGGGCGTCGGCAGGGACGTCCGGCAGCGCCCGTCGCACATCGCGACGTGGATACCGGAGGTTGTCGTGGCCGACCCCGACGAGGTCACCCGTCCGCAGACGAGCACACGGGACCTGGCGACGGTGCACGACCAACTGCTCGCGTGGCTGGCCGGTCGGCTGCCCGAGGGCGCCGACCCGGAGATATCCGAGCTCAAGGCGCCCTCCGGCAATGGGATGTCCAGCGAGACCCTGCTGTTCGACGCGACCTGGACGGTGGACGGCGAGCGCCGCACCGAGCGCTGCGTGGTGCGGATGCGCCCGTCGATGGACGCCAAGCCGGTCTTCCCGACCTACGACCTGGACAAGCAGTACGCGGTGATGACCCTGGTCGGCGAGCGCTGTTCGATCCCGGTGCCCGCGTTGTTGTGGAACGAGCCGGACGAGGGCGCGCTGGGCGCCCCGTTCTTCGTGATGCGCCGGGCCGAGGGCGCCGCGCCGCCGGACGTGATGCCGTACACGATCGACGGCTGGATGCTCGCGGCCACGCCCGAGCAGCGTCGCCGGCTCCAGGAGGAGTCGGTCGCCGTCGTCGCCGCGATCCACGGCATCGACACGACGCCCGAGGAGATCGCCTTCCTCCAGTACGAGGGCACCGGCGAGAACGCGCTGCGCCGGCACCTGGACGACCTGCGCGCGTTCTACGAGTGGGGCATCGAGGGGCAGCGCGTGCCGCTCCTGGACCGGGCCTTCGCGTGGCTGGAGGACAACTTCCCGACCGAGGTCGGCCCGGACGTGATCAGCTGGGGCGACGCGCGGATCGGCAACATCCTCTACGTGGACTTCGAACCGACCGCGGTACTGGACTGGGAGATGGCCGCCGTCGGCCCGCGCGAGCTGGACATCGCCTGGATGATCTTCATCCACGCGTTCTTCCAGGACATCGCCACCCGCTACGGCATGCCGGGCCTGCCCGACTTCATGCGCACCGAGGACGTGTGCGCGCAGTACGAGAAGCTCACCGGCCACACGCCGCGCGACATGCGGTACTTCGAGATGTATGCGGCCGTGCGGCACGGCGTGGTGATGGCTCGCATCGCGCACCGGCAGTGGCACTTCGGCGAGCGCGAGCAGCCGGCCGACCTGGACGAGACGGTGCTGCACCGGGGACTGATCGAGGCCATGATCGCGGGCACGTATCGGGAGCGCCCGGACGGGAACTGACGCCCTGTCACCACGACTCGCACGCCCGCCGCGCGACGGGTGCGCCCCCCGGTCCCGGTGGGTGCGCGCCCGGACAAGATCCCGAGGGGTTAGGCTGGGCTCTTCACCATCATCCGTAGCGGGCGCCATGACCCGTGCGGGTGATCGTGTGTGACGGGCGACATCACGCGGACACGGTCCGTGTTGTTGTCGGTAGCATGAATCACCGGGGGCGACTCCGGGGGTAGCTGCCGGAGGTGCCGCATGACGATCGGGGGACTCGACCCGCCGGCCGGTGCGGGTGTGCCCAAGGGTGCGCCGCGAGCCGAGGGTGACGTTCCGAGCCGGAGCATGTCCGACCGCGTCGGACGACTCTCCCGCCGGCCTGTCCAACAACCCATCCAACGCCTGGGTCTGGCCGCTGTCACCTTCCTCACCGGAAGCCGCCGACGCACGCCGGACGCGGTCGAACCACTGCTCCAAGTGCATCGCGTGCACCACCCGAAGGCCGATGTGACGGCCATTCAGGAGGCGTACGCGGTCGCGGAGTTGTCCCATCGCGGGCAAATGCGCAAGAGCGGCGAGCCGTACATCACGCATCCGCTCGCGGTGGCCACGATCCTGGCCGAGCTGGGTGCCGACACCACGACGCTGGTCGCCGCGCTGCTGCACGACACGGTCGAGGACACCGACCTGACCCTGGACGAGGTGCGCGCGGCGTTCGGCGACGACGTCACGCACCTGGTCGACGGCGTGACCAAGCTGGAGCGGGTGGACCTGGGCGACCGGGCCGAGGCCGAGACGATGCGCAAGATCATCGTGGCCACCGGTCGGGACCTGCGGGTGACCGTGATCAAGCTGGCCGACCGGCTGCACAACATGCGCACGATCCGATATCGCCGCCGGGCCAGTCAGATCCGCACCGCCGAGGCCACGCAGGAGGTGTTCATCCCGCTCGCCGAGCGGTTGGGCATCCACGTGCTCAAGTCGGAGCTGGAGGACATCGTCTTCGCGACGCTGCGCCCCGAGGAGCACGCCGCCACCGCGCGCACCGTCGGCGCGAGCCAGGCGGCCACCGACGAGGCCGTGTCCAAGCTGTGCGCGACGGTCAAACGCGCGCTGCGGGACGCCGGGATCGAGGCGGAGGTATCGCCGCGCGCGCGGCACCACGTATCGGTGCGCCGAGTACAAAAGCGTCGAGGGCGCGAGGACCTGGGACCGTTCGACCTGTCCCGGCTGATGATCGTCGTCGACGCGGACACCGACTGTTACGGCGCGCTCGGCGTACTGCACACCTGCTGGTCGCCGATCGCGGGCGAGTTCAAGGACTACATCGCCACCCCCAAGTTCAACCTGTACCAGTCCCTGCACACCGCGATCACGCTGCCCGAGGGCGACAAGGTCGAGGTGCTCATCCGCACCCGGCGCATGCATCGACTGGCCGAGTTCGGCGTGGTCGCGCACACCGGCAAACCGGACACCGGGCCGGACGCCCCCGAGCAGCTCGCGTGGCTGCACCGGCTGCTCGCGTGGCAGGGCGGCATCCCGGACGCGCACGTCTTCTGGAGCTCGCTGACCGCCGACCTGTCGGCGGACCGCGAGCTCCTGGTCTTCACCCCCGGCGGCCGCCCGCTGACCCTGCCCGCCGGATCCACGTGCGTGGACGCGGCCTACGCGATGGGTGAGCAGACCGGGCACCGATGTATCGGCGCGCAGATCAACGGCCGCTTGGTGGCCTTGAGTTCGGTGCTCGCGGACGGCGAGACGGTGTCCATCATCACCGCTCCGCCCGGCGCCGCGGCACCGTCGAAGGAATGGCTCTCGTTCGTCCGCAGCCCACTGGCCCGGGTCGCGATCGAAGCCTGGTTGGCGAAGTACCCGCACGGCGTCGAGGGTCGGATGGACCCGCTGCTGGCCCCACCGCTGGGCAATCTGGCCGCCGCCGGCGAAGCCGCGCAGGGCGCACCGACGACGACCGTCCCGGAGCCTGCCGGGCCCCCCGCGGACGCCGCGCAGGCCCCGGCCCGAACCCGGCGCCCACCGGCCGACCCCGGCGAGGCCGTGGTCAGTGTGCCGGGCTCGCCCGGAGCCCCGGTCCGACTGGCCCGCTGCTGCACCCCGGTGCCGCCGGACGAACTGGCCGGCTTCGTGATCCGCGGCGGCACGGTCGCGGTACACCGCTCCGACTGCACGAACGTCCAGCAGATGCGCCGCGCGGGCCGCGACGTGGTGGCCGCGTCGTGGCTGCCGCACCAGGCCGATCAGGGTTATCGGGTCACCGTGCAGATCGAGGCGCTGGACCGCCCCCGGCTGCTCGCCGACGTGACCGCCGCGATCGACGCGGAGGGTGCCGACATCACCTCGGCCTCGATCGCGCCGCCGCAACAGATGCGGGTGCGGCAGACGTACACGATCCGGCTGGCCGACCTCGCGACACTGCCGAAGCTGTTGCGGGCGCTGCGCCGGGTGCAGGGCGTCTACGACGTCTACCGGGCCCGGCCGCGCGTGCATCCGCGGGTGGCGGACAACTAGGCCCGGCGGCTCGCGCGTCCGCTACTGCTGTGCTTGTTGCCGCTGTTGCTCGGCGGCTTCGGTGGAGTCGCCGCGCAGTACGTCGTTGAACCGGGCCAGGTGGTCGGCGAGCGCGCCCAACTCCTCCTTGGGCCATGAGGTGAACCGTTCCGCCATCACCGCGAGGCTGCGTTGCCGGGCGTCGGCCAGGCGCAGTCGGCCGGCGTCGGTGAGGGTGATCAGGTGCGATCGGCGGTTGGTCGGATCGGTGGTGCGGGCGATCAGCCGGGCCTCCTCGAGCGCGGTCAACTGCCGGCTGATGGTGGTCTTGTCCAGGCTCAGTCGGCACGCGAGTTCCTTGCCGGTGGAGGTGCCGCGTTCCTCCAGGTGGGCGAGCAGGTGGTATTCCGCCTGGGTGATTCCCGCCGCTTGCAGCGGGGGAGCCATCAACAGCCGAATCAACCGGGTGGCCGCACCGACCTCGCGGACCACTCGCCGCTCAACGCTGTCCGACATCGCCTTGCTCCTCAACACCTTGCGCCCTGAATGTGCGCCAAGAGTGCCCGAAACGGTTGCAAAACACAACAAGCTGTAATGGGCACCGGAATGGCGTCCGACGCCGCGCGGCGCGCGCCCCCTACCCGGCATCTCCACGATGCCCCGGCCCGGCCGAATCCGCCGCGCGGGGCACCCACGCAAGGTCTCGGACACACGGTCTCGGACTACGGGATCGGCGGCAGATCCGGCAGGTCCGTGCTCACCCGCAGGCGGAAGTCCGGACGGCGCTTCTCCAGGAAGGCGACCACGCCCTCGCGCACGTCGGCGGAGCCGCCGGTCCAGTGCAGCGCGCGGGACTCGTGCAGGTGGGCGGTCTCCGGGTCGGGCACGCTCTGCATGCCCCACAACAACCGCCGGGTCAGCGCGATGGCCACCGCCGGGGTGTTCTCGGCGATCGTGCGGGCCAGTTCCCGGGCGCGCGGGAGCAGCTCCTCCGGCGGCACCGCCGCACGGACCAGGCCGGCCTCCGCGGCCTCCGCCGCGTCGAAGACCCGGCCGGTGAAACACCATTCCAGAGCCCGGTCCAGCCCCACCACGCGGGGCAGGAACCACGTCGAACAGCCGTCGGGAGTGATCCCGCGCCGGGCGAAGACGAAGCCGAACCGGGCCGCGGAGGACGCGATCCGGAAGTCCATCGGCAGTGTCATGGTCGCGCCCACGCCCACTGCCGCACCGTTGATCGCCGCGATCAGCGGCTTCTTCGAGCGGTACAGGCGCAGCACGAGCCGACCGCCGTCGTCGCGGAACGCCTCCGCGTCGTCCACCGCGTCGTCGAACCGCTTCGCGTGCGCGCCCGGGTCGAACGCGTCGGCGCCCATCTCCAGATCGGCCCCGGCGCAAAAGGCCCGCCCGCGTCCGGTGAACACCACCGCGCGGATGTCGTCGTCCTCGTCCGCGACATCCAACGCGTGCGATATCTCCCGGCCCATCCGGTAGGTGTACGCGTTGAGTCGGTCCGGCCGGTCCAGCGTCACGGTCAGCACGCCGGCCTCGATCGAGGTCGAGATCTCCTCGTAGTCCACGCAAGCCCCCCGCAGGTTCGAACGCGTGCCGGCGATACCCGTCCGGCCACCCTGCCGCGTGATCACCTCGATTGCCAGGGTTCCCGGGATGCGATCTCCGCACTAGCTTTGATGGGCTCCTAACCCCCCGGTACCCCAGTCGCTCGCAGCGTGCAGGAGGTGGACCCACCGGATGCTGGATCGCACACAGGCCCTGGCCGAACTCACGGGACCCGAATCGGCCTACGCGATCGAGGAGGTCGTCCACGACGGCATCCCCTGGCGGGTCCTGAGCAAGGCCCCGCCGACGCTGCGCGCGGTCTTCGAGGATCTGGCGGCGTACGGGAGCCGGGACGCCCTGGTCGCCGGGGACGAGCGGATCGACTACGCCGAGCAGCATCGCCTGGTCGCCCACCTGGCCCGACACCTGGCCGGCGAGTGCGGGGTGCGGCGCGGCGACCGGGTGGCCATCGCGATGCGCAACCACCTGGAATGGCCGCTCGCGTTCTGGGCGACCCAGGTCCTGGGCGCGGTCGCGGTGCCGCTCAACGCGTGGTGGACCGCCGACGAGCTGCGCTACGCCCTCGACGACTCCGGCGCCGCCGTGCTGATCTGCGACGGCGAGCGGGCCGAGCGGATCCGGGGACACCTGGACCAGGGCACGGGGCCCGCGGTCCTGGTGGTCCGCCCGGAGGGGCCGCCGGTCGTCGGCGAGACCGACCTGTCCGCGCTGCTGCGCGGATTCACCGGCGAGTGCGCGCTGCCGGCGAGCGGTCCGGAGCCGTTCGACGACGCGACCATCCTGTACACCTCCGGCACCACCGGACGGCCCAAGGGCGCGGTCGCCACGCACCACAACCACACCACCAACCTGCACACGATGCGGTTGACGAGAGCCATCGGCCTGGCCCGACTGGGCCTGCCCGCCGCCGAATTGGCCAAGGGTCCGGCCGTGTTCGAGGAGATGGCCGCGGGCCTGCCGACGCCGAGCAGCCTGCAGGTCTACCCGTTCTTCCACATCGCCGGACTGGCCGGGCTCTATATCGGCGCGGCCCAGGGCGCGAAGTTGTGCCTGATGCACCGGTGGGACACCGCCACGGCGCTGGAGTTGATCGAGACCGAGCGCATCACCACCGCCAACATGGTGCCCACGCTGCTGCGCAGGCTGGTCGAATCGCCGCTGCGAGCCGGTCGCGACCTGTCCAGCCTGACCACCCTGGGCGCGGGTGGCTCGCCGGTACCGCCGGACCTGGTCGCGCAGGTGGGCACCATGTCCGGCAACGGCATCGTGCCGCTGAACGCCTACGGGATGACCGAGACGACCTGTGTGGTGGTGGCGAACGCCGGTGACGACTACTACGCGCACCCGGACAGCGTCGGCCGGCCGGTGCCGACCGCCGATCTGCGGGTGGCCGACCCGCTGACCGGGGAGGAGTTGCCGACCGGGCACACGGGAGAGATCCGGATCCGGGGCCCGCAGGTGGTCCGGGGCTATTGGAATCGGCCCGCGGAGAGCCGGGAGGCGTTCCCGGACGGGTGGTTCCGCACCGGCGACCTCGGCCACATCGACGCCGAGGGGCTGTTGTACGTGGTCGACCGGCTCAAGGACGTGATCATCCGCGGCGGTGAGAACGTCTACTCGGCCGAGGTCGAGGCGGTGCTGTTCGAGCATCCGGCGATCGCCGACGTCGCGGTGGTCGGGGTGCCGCACCACGATCTGGGCGAGGAGGTGGCCGCCGTGGTGCTGCTGCACGTGGCCGGCGCCGCGACCGCGGCCGAGTTGCGCGGACACGTGGCGCGCCGGCTCGCCGCGTTCAAGGTGCCCACGCTGGTGCGCTTCACCGAGCGGGCGCTGCCGCGCAACGCGGTGGGCAAGGTGCTCAAACGCGAACTGCGCGACATGCTGGCGTTGTGACGGCGGGCGCGACACTCACGCCTGGTCCCGGACGCCGTAGCCGTCGAGGCGGTGCTCCCAGTAGGTGAGTTCGTCCCAGACCTCGATGACCAACTCGTGATTGGGGCCCAGCACCCGAATCACGTCCGGGACGAGTGTGCGCAGGTGGTGTACCGCGCCGACGAAGTTGCCCGCCTCGCCCTCCCTGCGGGCCCGTTCGCGGCGGATCCGCAGGGTGTCCAGGTCGTCGGTGCCCAGTACCTGGACCTGGTCCGGCAGCAGGTTCTTGAGCAGCCGCGCCGCCTCGGCCGGTCGGCCCGCGACGCCGGTCCAGTGCGCGAGCGCGTGCCGGGCGCGCAGCGTGTCCGGGGTCAGCGCGCCGCGCAACCGCCCGCCGTCGGAGATCACCCCGCGCAGCAGGGTGATCGCCGCGAGCGGGTCCCCGTCCTTGCCGAGCCGGGCGGCCAACTGCTCGCGCAGCAGCAGCGTGTCCGGGTGGTCCTTGCCGAACTCCCGGATCCGCCGCCCGACTTCGGCCCGCATCACCTGGAGCGAATCGCTCGCCCGGGCCGGCCGCGGCTCGGGCGCCTCGGCACGGGTCGGTTGCGGCTCGCTCCCTTCGGGGAGCAGCCGCACCGGCTGATCCTGGGTCTGCTGCGCGTCGTCGTCCGCGACCGGTTCCGACGCCGGCATGCCCCACGGTTGCGGCGCGAGGTTGCGCGGTGGCGTGACGGACAACTCCAACAGCAGGTCGCGGACCTCCGCCGCGCTCGCGGGCCGGTTCTCCGGCCGCTTGGCGAGCAGCGCGAGGACGAGGGCGGCGAGGTCGTCGGGCACCTCCAGCCGGGTGTTGCGCACCGACTCGGGCGTGCGTCCCAGGTGGGCCTGCATCATCGAATGCGGATGGTCCAGGCCGAACGGCGGTGCGCCGGTCAGCAGTTCGTGCAGCACGCAGCCCACGCTGTACAGGTCGGCGCGGCCGTCGATGCGTCCGCCGAGGATCTGTTCGGGCGACATGTACGCGGGTGTGCCGATCATGCTGCCGGGCAGTGTGATGCCCGCGCGCGAGGACACCTTCTCCATGTATCGCGCTATCCCGAAGTCGAGCACCTTGACCACGCCGCGCGAGGTCACCATGACGTTCGCGGGCTTGATGTCGCGATGCAGCACGCCGCCCGCGTGCGCGACGTCGAGCCCGTCACACAGTTGGATCGCCCAGCCGACCACGTGTCCCAGCGGCAGCCACGCGCCGTCCGCGACGAGTTGGGCCAGCGACCGGCCCGTGATCAGCTCCATCGCCAGGTACATCACCTTGCCGTCGGTGCGGCGCAGCTCGCCCGGTCCCGGACCGAGCGCGGAGGTGACCTGCGCGTCGTGCACCGTCTCGGCGTCGTGGGTGAACACCCGGGTCTCGGGGTCGGTCCGGCCGCTCGGCCGGGGCCGGTTCGGCTCGGTCGGCTCGGGGCCGGGCGCCTGCGGGCCGGTCCGGTGCTCCACGACCGCCTTCCGGCCCTGGTCGTGCACGACGATGATGTTCGGCGAGGACAACCCGCCGACGATGATCGCCTCGCGGCCGAAGCGGTCCACGCTGTTGTTGGACGCGCCGAACGACTCCTTGAGCACCTTGACCGCGACGAACCGTTGCATCTTCTGGTCCCAGGCCCGCCACACGGTCGCGTTGCCTCCCGAGCCCAGCCTCTTGTCCAGCCGATATCGGCTGCCAAGCCACAACTGAGCCACCGCAAACGCCTCCCCGTACGCGCCTTGTGGATGTGATTCTTTCGTAGCAGCGTGCGTGCGGGGAACGGTATGCGACATCACCACCCGGACTGGGATCGGGTCCGTCCCACGCGCATCGGCCCGACCCTCGATCACCCTCGGGAACGACCACTACGGTCGGGGCCATGACCGAGATCGTTGTCGTGAACTCGCCCGACGAGCCGCCGCGGGAGTGGGACGCGAGCGTCTTCCTGGCCGGCCCCACACCCCGTGCCGCGCACGTCGCCTCCTGGCGGCCCGCCGCGCTGAAGCTGCTCGGCGAGCGGTGGCGCGGCCCGGGCCGCCTGGTGGTGTTCGTGCCCGAGCCCGCGGACGGGCACTCGTGGCCCACGCATCAGGTGCAGCGGGACTGGGAGTTGCGCAACCTCGACCGCAGCGACCGGGTGCTCTTCTGGATCCCGCGCGACCTGCGCGACCTGCCGGGGCTGACCACCAACGACGAGTGGGGTTGGCTCAAGGACTCCGGCCGCGCGGTGCTGGGCACGCCGCCGGACGCGCCGCACGTGCGCTATCAGCGGGCCTACGCGCTCGGCCACGACGTGCCGGTACGCGACACCCTGGCCGAGACGATCGACACCGTGCTGGAGGCGGTGGGCGCGGGCGAGCCGCGCGCGGACGGCGAGCGGGACATCCCGTTGAACGTGTGGCTGACCCGGGCCTTCGCGGACTGGTACGCGGCCCAGCGGGCGGCGGGCAACACGCTGCTCGGCGGCCGGATCGCGTGGGTGTGGCGGCGGCGCGCGGCGACCTGGCTGTGGGCGGCGCACGTACGCGTCGCGATCGCCGCGGAGGGCGGCCGGGTCAAGGACGACGAGGTGGTGCTCGGCCGGCCGGACGTGACCGCGGTGGTGCTCTATCGGCGGGCGGAGCCGGTACCGGCGAGCACCGTGGTGCTCGTGCGCGAGTTCCGGTCGGCGGCGCGGACCGGGGACGGCTTCGTGCGCGAGTTCCCGGGCGGCAGCGGGCGCACGGCGGTGGACGGGTGTGCCGAGGTCGCCGAGGAGACCGGTCTGGCGCTCGCGCCGGAGCGACTGCGGGCACACGGCTCGCGCCAGCTCGCCGGGACCCTGGCGGCGCATCACGCACACGTGTACTCGGCCGAACTCACCGAAGCGGAATTGGCCCTGCTACGCAGCGTCCCCGGCCCACATGGTGTGGCCGGGGACGGGGAACGCACTCACGTCGAGATCACGACGTACGGCGAACTGCTGCGTGACGGGTGCGTCGACTGGTCGACGCTGGGGATGCTGGCGGCGGTGTTGGCAGGCGCCGCCGAGGATCAGCGGTAGTTGCCCAGACCCGTGCAGGGGGCGTGCCGCTCGACCAGGCAGACGGTGTCGTCGATGGTCATCAGCCGACCGCCGACGATCTCCGGGCTGCGGAACACCGGCGTTTGCAGCGTGACCAGCGAGCGCGGGCTGAGCGCCGCGACGTACGGCTCGCCACAGCGGGTGCACATGGCCGGGGCGGTGAGGGTCTTGAGCATGTCGGCTCCTCCGTGACTGGTGACGTTAACCTTCCGTTCACCTTTGGTTCGGTCCCCAGTTTCCTTCTTGGATGCGGAAATGTCAACTCTGTTGGCCTACGGGGGTGGCCCTCCATATGGCATCCTGACAGTGTGGATCACGAGGATGTCGACCGCGAGCACCCCGATTCCGCCGGAGAAGGCCTGGTCCGGGCCGCGAAGGCGTATCGAAGGACCGAGAAGGCGCACGAAGAGGCGCGTCAAGAACTCAAACGGGCGGCGGTGCGCGCGATGGCCGCGGGGGTCAAGCAGGCCGAGGTGGTCAAGGTGACCGGGTGGACCCGCGAATACCTGCGACGGCTGCGGAAGGATCGCAAGGATCGGGGCCATGACTGAGGCCGGGCTCCCTGGGGGACCCGGCCTCGGTCGTGTGTGCCCGTCGCGCCCGGGCGGGGTGGATCAGGCGTTGTCGAGGTCGTCCAGGTTCTCGAGCTCGGGCAGGTCGGACAGACCGGCCACGTCCTGGAGCGGGCACAAGACGTGCCGCTCGACGACGTAGGTGGTGCCGGACGCGTTGAACACGTGCCCCGACACGGGGGCGTCGATCCGGGACAGGTAACGCCGCTGGGTGGGGATCAACTGGGCGATGTACGGCTCGTCGCAGCGCGTGCAGACGGCCGGTGTCGCGGCCGGAGAGGCGGACGCGTAGCGGTCGAGCGCGTGCACGAGTCGGTCGGCCAGGTGCGCGGCGGTGCGCTGGGTGGTGGCGACCCGGGTCGGGTCGCCGGCCTCGCGGGACTCGGCGCAGGCGCGCATCGCGTCGCCGATCCGGCGCAGCGCGACCTTGTGGAACGGCGGCGCCTCGCTCGCGAGCGCGTCCGCGCGGTCGGCGATCGAACCGGCGGAACCGGCGAAGGCGGGATGCCGTTGGGCGCCTTCCGCGCCCAGGGCCGAGACATCGGCGGCAAGGCCGCGCAGCGCGGCCACGTGCTCTGGCGTCAAGCTCATGGTGTGCCGTTCCTTTCTGCCGTCCGACGGGAGGCAACCCGTCCATAGTGAACAGATTCGATCGGTAAACGCTATGGAATGTGACGATCAGCACGTTGGTGCCCGGTTTGTGGATGTTTGTCGAGCGGTAAACCCGCGCGACGCCCGCCACTGGGATGCCGGGCGGGTGCGCCCATCGACGACCCGGATCGGTCTCGGGTGAGGTCACGCCGGCGAGGCGTCACGGCATTTGTAACGGTCCCGGCGACGAAACCGTTACGCAATGGCCGAAAAGATCCCCTTGTGACCGGCAGAGCCAGGGGAGGAGAGTCTCGACCAACATCGTTCTAGGGGGAAATGCATGCGCACCTTCAAAGTTGGCCTGATTGCGGTGATTCTGACCTGCGCGGTCGGGGCCTGCGGGAGCGACGGGGACGGCAGCAGCTTCGGTCTCGGGGAACCGAAGGACACCAAGAGCGCGACCGGGGAGAGCACGCCGACGGGGAAGACCCCGACGAGCCGGGCCACCGACGACGACACGCCGGCGCCACCCGTCAGCGAGCGCCCGACCACGACCCGCCCGCGCACCACGGCGCCCAATCCGCCGGCCTCGACCGGTGCGAGCGGCGGTGGCGGCGACTGGAGCTCGCTCTACTCGACGAACTTCCTCAACGGCTGCCTGAGCACCTCGGGCAACAACACGAAGTACTGCCAGTGCGCGTTGACCGAGCTGAAGAGTAAATACAGCCAGGCTCAGATGAACGCGTTCGACCAGGAGTACGCCCGCACCAACAAGCTGCCGGGCGAGTTGCAGTCCACCGTGCAGAAGTGCCTCAACAGCTGAGCACGCCGAACATCCGCCGGGCCGCGCGGGGGCGTGGCCGCCCGGCGTGCACGAGCCGTCCCGCCGCCGACCACACATGGCCCGGCGGCGGGACGGCTCGTGTTCCGTCGCCTGTCGCGGGATCCTGGGTCACGGAGTCGCCGGGTCGCCGGATCGCTCAGTGCGGGCGGGGTCGCGCGTCGATCAGCGCCCGGGCGCCTCGGGCGGGTAGTTCTCCGGCCACCGCGACGCCGAACTCGTCCGGCTCGCAGCCGTGACAGGTCGCCCGCGCCGACCGCGGGCAACTTCCGAGTGGTGGTCAGGGGCGACGCGCAGCCCTTCGCCGATGCGTCCCAGGCCCGCGACGGCCGGGATCGGCGCGTCGAACTCGCCCGCGTCCGGTTCGGCCGGCAGGGAGTTCGCCGAGCCGGGGCGAGGGCCATGGGGGAGGACCGGGTACCGATGCGGAGCTGCATGCGCGACGCGCGCCGGGGCCGTGACGCACGGGACCGCATTTCGCCCGAGCCCGATCCCCCGAAGGTGGGACGCCGATCCGCGCACCGTCGGAACGAAGCGGACGCATCTTCCATTCAGCGCAACCGCCGTGTCCTGCGGGTGCGGCGCCGCGTTGGCGAGTCGGGCCCTCCTCGGCGTTCGGGACCGCCACTTCGAGGCACCGTGACTTCGAGGCACCGCCACTTCGACAAAAGGAACCGTTCCATGCAGCGCATCGTCCGCGGCCTTCTGGTCAGCACGGCCGTCATCGCGACGCCCATCGTCGGCGTGACCGCGTCGGTCGCCGCACCGGACGGCGCCGACACGCACCGGGTCCAGGCGGACACGATCGACACGGCGGGCGGCCTCTGCGGCAACGACGCCGACCTGCTGGGCTTCATCAACCCGGCCTTCGGCCAACGCTGCTGACACCGACGACACCCGCCCTATACGGCCGGCTCCGCGAGCAGTGGGGTCAGCACGTCGCGGAGTCGACCCTCGGAGACCCTGCCGACCACCGACGCGGCGATCGCGCCGGAGCGGTCGAGCACCACGGTGTTCGGGAGTGCCGCGGCGTTGACGTACGTGCCGAACTCGAGGACGTTGCGATTGTCGGGGTCCCACAGGCTCGGGTAGCCGATGCCGAAGCGGGCCTCGAAGGCCCGCGCGTTCTCCCGGGTCGACTCGCTGGTGTTCAGGCCGACGAACTCCACCCCGGAAGGCCGCAGATCGGCGTAGACCCGTTGCAGGGCCGGTGCCTCGCCCCGGCACGGGGCGCACCACGAGGCCCACAGGTTCAGCACCACGATCCGGCCGCGCAGCGACGCGATGTCGAGGCGTTCGCCGGTGAGCGTCTCGCCGGACAGGTTCGGCGAGAGGGCGCGCTTGCCCGCGGGGATCCTGCGCACGCCGTCCGCGGAGATCACCGCCGAGTCCTTGGTGTCCGGCGCGCCGAATCCGGCGCAGCCCGCCGACAGCAGGATCAGCGCGAGCGCGATCGGGATCCGCCGCCGGGCGCGAGGAAGTCGCATGGCGTGATCGTCCCACCGGCCCCACCCACCACACGCACGGGGTCGGGAAGGCCCCTGTCCGGCACCGGAATCGGCACGGGTGCCCGAGCCGCCGGACCCGCCCGGGTCGCCGCACGGGGCACACGAACGGCCGCGTCGTTCGGGGCCGTGACTCCCCGGCCGACGCGGCCGTGTCCGAGGGGGCGAGCCGCACCGCGTCGAACCGGGCCGAGGGGCGGTCGCCCCTCGCCCGGCGTACGGTGCCGCGCCCGGTGGTCGGGCTCGTGGCTAGAGCGCGAGTTCCGCGCTCAGTGGCAGGTCGCCCAGCGAGCGACCGACGCGCAGCGTGTACGTGCCCGGAGTGGTGACCCACGCCGCGCCCTGTTCGTCCCAGCGGGCCAGTGTGCGTGCGTCGATCTCGATCGTGGCGGTGGCCCGGGCGCCCGGGTCGGCCTCGATCGAGGCGAACCCGACCAGGCGGATCGGCTCCGGCCGGCCCATCAGCGTGCCGTCGGCGGTCTCCAGGTACACCTGCGCGACCTCACGGCCCGCGCGCTCGCCGGTGTTGGCCACGGTGACCTCCACGGTCACGCCGGTCGCGTCGCCCTTGACCGTCACGCCCTCGTACGCCCAGGTCGTGTACCCCAGACCGTGCCCGAACGGGTACGCCGGCGCGGCGTCGCCCAGCGCCCAGGCGCGGTAGCCGATGTTGCTGGACTGCTCCGCGTAGTGGTGCTCGTTGTCCACCCGGGCGGTGGAGTACACCGGCACGTCGGCGGCGGCCGCCGGGTAGGTCGTGGGCAGCCGACCGCCCGGCTCGGCCACGCCGGTGAGCACGTCGCCCAGCGCGGCGCCGCCCTCCTGACCGGGGAGCCACGCCCACACCACGGCGGCGACCTCGTCCCGCCACGGCATCAGCACGGGCGAGCCCGCGTTGACCACCACGACCGTCCTGGGGTTGACCGCCGCGACCCGCCGGACCAACTCGTCCGAGCGGCCGGGCAGGGCCAGATCCGCGCGGTCGAAGCCCTCGGACTCGATGTCGTCGGTGGTGCCGACCACGACCACCGCGACGTCGGCGGCCCGCGCGGCCTCGACCGCGGCGTGCAACTCGGCCTCCTCGGACCGGCGCGGGTCCGCCCAGCCCAGACCGAGCGCGGCCATGAAGAACCGCCCGCCCTGGCTGAAGTCGACCCGGATCTCCACCGGCGTGCCGGCCGTCGCCTCGACCTCGATCCGGGTGGCCTCGGGGCGCATGATCGTCTCGATCACGTCGGTGCCCTCGGGCGCGGTCATGTCCACGGTGCGGGTCGCGCCGTCGATGGTGACCTCGAAGCGGCCCGCGCCGCGCACGTCCAGAATGTTGGTGCCGGACACGGTCGGGGTGACGCTCACCCGCAGCCGGATCACGGTGGCCCCGGCCGGCACGTTGTCCGGCCAGAACATCAGGCTGGAGCCCAGCCGGTGCTCGGAGGAGAGCACGGTGCCCTCGGCGTCGAGGAACTCGGCGCGCAGGCCCGGCTCGCCGCTCTCCGGGTCGCGGGCCGTTTCGAGCGAGAGGTCGGCCAGCGCGCGGTGGGTGAAGGCGCCCTCGGTCAGCGTCAGTTCGACGCTCTCGCCGAGCGCGGCCCGCAGGCCGTCGGGGATCGAGACGACATGCGAGGGGTTCACATGCGCGCTGCCGCCGCCCTGCGCGGACAGCCGCAGCGCGTTCGGCCCGATCAGCGCGACGCGGGAGAGCGTCGAGGGGTCGAGCGGCAGGGTGCCGTCGTTGCCGAGCAGCACCATCGCCCGTGCGGCGATCGCGCGCAGTGTGGCGACCGCGTCGTCCGGAGTGGTGGTCGTGGCCGGGGTGCGCTCGCCCAGCACGCCCACGCGCGCGGCGAGGCGCAGGATCCGGGTGACCCGCTCGTCGATCAGCGACTCGGCGACCCGGCCCTCGCGCACGGCGGCGAGCAGCGGCTCACCCCACACCTCGGTCGGGCCGGGCATCGCGATGTCGGTGCCGCCGGCCGCGGCGGCCTCGGTCGAGCGAACCGCCATCCAGTCCGAGATCACCACCCCGTCGAAGCCCCACTCGTCCTTGAGAACGCCGTTGACCAGTCGTGAGTTCTCGGTCATCGTCTCGCCGTTGACCTGGTTGTACGCGCTCATCACCAGCCACACCCGGCCGGTGCGGACGGCCTCCTCGAACGGCACCAGGTAGACCTCGCGCAGCGAGCGCTCGTCGATCCGCGAGTCGTAGGACATCCGGTCGTCCTCGGTCTCGTTGCCCACGAAGTGCTTGATCGTGGCACCGACGCCGGCGGACTGCACACCCTCGACGAAGGCGGTCGCGATCCGCGCGGTGAGCAACGGGTCCTCGGAGTAGCACTCGAAGTGCCGGCCGCCGAGCGGGCTGCGGTGCAGGTTCACGGTCGGCGCCAGCAGGACGTGGATGTCCTTGTCGCGGGTCTGCGCGCCCATGACGAAGCCGGCCCGCCGGGTGACCTCGGGGTCCCACGCGGCGGCCAGGGCGGTGGGGCTGGGGAACAGCAGCGAGGTGTCGCGCTCGTCCCACGTGACGCCGCGCACGCCGACCGGGCCGTCGGACACGCGCAGCTTGCGCAGACCGATGCTCGGGATCTCCGGGAGCGACCAGAAGTCCTCGCCGACCACGAGGGACAACTTCTCCTCGAGGGTCAGCCGCGCCACCAGGTCGCGCAGCTCGTCGTCCGTGGCCTCGTTGCCGGTGGGTGTGGTGTGAGACGCCATCGTCTGCCTTCCGCTCGCGTTCCCGATCGACCCGCATCCCGGGTGACCCGCCGGTCGGGCCGGCCGGGGATCCGTTCGTACGGTAGCCGCAAAAACCTATTGCACGGTAGCTTTGTTATCCTGACGTGATACACACCTCGACGAGCCCGTTTCGGGACACGGCAGGATGAGCTCATGGACGCGCAACGGGACGAGATGCCCGGCACCCCGACCCCGACCCCCGCCCGGGCCACCCGGGCGCGACCGCGCGGGCGCGGTTACGCGTCCGGCGATGCCCGGCGTACGCGCATCCTCAACATCGCGCTCCAGGAGTTCGCCGAGAACGGCTATCGGGGCACCTCACTGGCCCGGATCGCCGAGCGCGCCGAGCTGACCCAGGCCGGCCTGCTGCACCACTTCCGCAGCAAGCAGGAACTGCTCGTGGCGGTACTCGACCTGCGCGACCGCATGGACATGGAGCACCTGGACGTGGGTGTGCTCCCGCTCGGCGGCGAAGCGGCCCTGGCCAAGCTCATCGAGCTCGCCGAGCACAACCGCAACATCCCCGGCCTGGTCCAGCTCTTCACCGTGCTCACCGGCGAGGCGGTGACCACCGACCACCCCGCGCACGGCTGGGCCAAGGAGCGCTACGCGGTGCTGCGCGCGAGCCTGACCGCCTCCCTGGAGGCCGGACGGTCCCGCGGCGAGCTGCGCGCGGACATCGATCCGCACGCGGTCGCGGCGCAGGTGTTCGCGATGATGGACGGCCTGCAACTGCAATGGCTGCTCGACCCCGAGCACGTGGACATGGCGACGCTGTTCCACGACTACGTGGAACAGCTCCTGCGCCGCATCCGGGCCTGAATCCCCGGGCGCGGGCCGGCCCGGCCGGGCACGGATCGCCGCCGGCCCCAGGCCCGGGACCCCCGCGGCAGCGCGATCGGGAGCTACACGGCCGCGCCGGTCGCGCCCTCGCCCGCGGTCAGCTCGCGCAGCACCGCGCCCAGGTCCCAGTTCGAAAGCCCGGCCAGCGCCTCGCGGAAGACGGTCAGCCCGAACAGGTCGCCCCGCGCGGTCATCCGGCCGGTGGCCAGCGCCTCGCGCGGCGCGTGGCGATCGTTGAGCAGGATCACCCGGCGCGCGGTGTCGTAGTCCATGTGCACGATCAGGTCCGGGCCCGGCAACAGCCCGGGGCGGACCAGAACGCGCCCCTGGAAGACGTCCAGGTGCAGCTCGGCCGGGTCGTCCCGGTCCGGCACGTCGCTCACCACGATGTCCACGATCGCCGGGTGCGGCGTGCGCTTCTCCGGATCGGGGGTGATCAGCCGGCTGAGTCGGGACACCGCCGCTATCCACGCGTCCGACATGAAGGGGTGCCGATCGAGCGCGGGCTCCTCGTCGTCGACCGGCTCCGGGCCGCCGCGGGTCGGCGCGGGCTCCTCGCGCAGCACCTTCCCGAGTTCCTCGCCGAGCCGGCGCGCGGCCGTGCGGCGCATCGCCCGGGCCAGCTCCGCCTCCACCGCGCGCAGCGCCAGCGGACGCATCCGGCGGATCATCTCCGCCGTCTCGTCCGCGTCACCGTCGGCGGGCAGCAGGTGCGACTCCATCAGCCGGCCGAAACCCTCGGCCACGTGCTCCATCGCCGCGCGCAACATCCGCAGCTGCTCGGTGACGGCGGCCACCGGCACACCCGCCGCGTGCAACTCGGCACCCACCGCGAGTTCGCGCGGACTGGGCACCCGGAACACGGTCAGCGAGTCGTCCTCGGGTTCGAGCAGGCCCAGCCGCACCGCCCCCGCGAGCGCGACCGGATCGGACAGGCCACCGAACATCGCGATCAGCTCGGCCCGGGTCATCCGCTCCGGCGCCTCGTCGCTCCACGGACCGCTCGCCTCGGCGACCAGGCCGAGCACCCCACCGAGGCTGCGTCCGCCGTCCCAGGCGTCGAGCAGCTCCTTGATGCTGACCAGGCTGTACCCGCGCTCCAGCAATTGGCCAATCAGCCGGAGCCGGCCCAGATGGCCGTCGTCGTACAGGGACACCCGCCCTTGCCGCCTCGGCCGCGGCAACAGCCCGCGATCCTGGTACGCCCGTACGTTGCGTACGGTCGTGCCCCCTTCGCGGGCGAGGTCCTCGATCCGGTACTCCGCCAACCTCGTGCCTCGCGATCCTCGTGCCCCGTGTCCGCGGCCAACGTAATGCAGATGCGTTCGAGGTTCGATCACACGGTGACCCGAAAGGCGCGGGAAAGGCCCGGAAACGACGTTCCGGCGGTCCGCGCGGGCGGACCGGGCGGACGGCGGTGGTCAGGGAATCACGACGACCGGTCGCTTGGCGTGCTTGACCAACCGGCACGCGACCGAACCGAAGATGCGGCTGGCCAGCCCGGTGGATCCACCGACCACGATCGCGTCGGCGGTGAACTCGCGCGCGACGTCCTCGATCTCGTGGCAGATGTCACCCCCGCGCTCGACCAGGATCCACGGCACGTCGCTGAGGTGATCCGCGCACGCCAGCTCGAGACCGAGGGCCTCGGAGCGACTGTCCGGCACATCGATGAAGACCGGCGGCTCACAGCCGGCCCACACGGTGGCCGGAATGCGGTTGGCCACGTGCACGATCACCAATCCGCCACCGAGTCTGCGCGCCATGCCGGACGCGTACGCGAGCGCACGCTCGCTGGACTCGGACCCGTCGAAACCGACCACGACAGGGTGTTGGAACGCGGGATCGCGCTGATGAGGAGAGTCGGGACGGAGCAACGGTGTGCCGTCCGGAAGGTCACTGAACTCGAAAGCAGCCATGGGAATCGGGCGTCTTTGCTGTGGAGGGGCGCCTCGGGGCTTCCTGAACCAGATTACTGCGCCGATCCGCACATTCGAAGTGCCAACCGGGGTTCTCCCGGACAAAAAAGACACCACGACGCGTGCCGGGCGGGGCATGAAGCGTTCCGCCGGACCACGCACGGGGATGGCGCCCCCGACAAAGCCTCGGCGAGACACGCACATTAGCCGGACAACGCCCCGAATGGGGAGACCCGCGACGCCGTGTGGGTGATCGTGATCCGGTTGCGGTCGGTTCGCGACGCTCACGGAGGGCGGTCGGCAGTCCCGGTACGTGCCCCGGATCGGGCCCGTTCGGGCCGGTCGCGGGGCCGCTCGGGGCGGGCGTCCGGGACCGTTCGGGGGTGCGCGCTGACGCCGCAGGAGGGAACGGGCGTTACCCCGGACCCCGCCCGAGCGTTGGTCAAGGCGACACCGTGCGTCCGGGCGACCGCGCGAAACGGGCGGCGATCCGCAGGTTGGACGCCGACCCTCCCTCACGCCGACCCGCGCCGCGGCGCCGACGTCGAACCTGTCTGACGGCCCGTCACGCGCCGGGCCGTCGGCGGGTTCGACGTACTTCCGGACGCGTGCGTGTCGCGGCCCGGCACCCTCGCCGGGCGGCTCCGGCGGCTGCGGCTCCGGGCGGGACGGCACGAGCGGCGGGAGCGCACGCCCGCGCGAGCCTCACATGGTGAGCAGCACGCCGCCGTAGGCCGCGCCGGCGATCAGCCCCCAGGACGCGAAGCCCAGGAGCAGCGCGCGCCAACCGGTACGCACCAGCCGGCTCACGTCCACCATGCTGCCCAGGCCGAACAGCGCGGCGGCCAGCAGCAGGTCCTGCGCGGTGCCCGCGACCTCCAGCGCCGAGGCGGGCAGCAGGCCGGTGCCGCGCACGGCGACCATGGCCAGGAAGCCGACCACGAACAGCGGCATCAGCGCAGGCCGCCGCGTGCCCTCGGGCCCGGTGCCGCCGGCCCGCGCGGCCCGGCGGCGCAGCGCGTACCCGGTCCCCACGACGATCGGCGCCAGCAACAGCACCCGCATCAGCTTCACCACGACCGCGGTGTGCAGCGCGACCGGCCCGGCCACGCCGCCCGCGGCGACCACCTGGCCGACATCGTGCACGCTCGCGCCCACCCAGCCGCCGTAGCGCACGGCATCCAGCCCCAGCGGTGCCTGGAGCAGCGGCAACACGCCGATGGCCAGACTGCCGCACAGGGTGACCAGCGCGACGGCGGTGACCACGTCCTCCTCGTCGCTGTCGCTGACGCCGTTCATCGCGGCCACGGCGGACGCGCCGCAGATCGAGAAGCCGGTCGCGATCAGCAGCGGCTGATCACCGGGCAGGCCCATGCGCCGGCCCAACCACCGGGTGCCGAAGAAGGTCAGCACGACCACCACGATCACCATCGCCACCGGCGCGAAGCCGAGCCCGACGACGTCGCCCAGTGCGAGCTTGAGCCCGAGCAGCACGATGCCGGCGCGCATCAGCCGTTTGCCCGCGAAGCCCAGTCCCGGTGCGGTCGCGGCGGGCAGCGCCCGCACGTTGGCGGCCAGGATGCCCAGCGCGACGGTGACGGTGAGCATCGGGAGCTGCGGCCAGAGCCGGTGCGCACCCCAGCTCGCGGCCACCGCCACCGCCGCCGCGAGCAGCCCCGGCCACAATCGCGACCGGCTCGTCGCGGCGGTGGCCGAAAGTTGCTCGGGGTGGGCGCGGTGCGCGGCCGTCAGGGTCATGATCACCACCCTCGGCCCGCCCGCCTCGCGCGGGTAGCGGTCGCTTGCCTGGCAGGTCATAGGGTTTGGCTATGAGCTCGCCGGCGCGCCCCTCGGACCGACTGCCCGACCTGTACACCCTCGAACTGCTCGTCGCGGTGACCGAGAGCGGCAGCCTCGGCAGCGCGGCCCGCCGGTTCGGCATCAGCCAGCCCTCGGCCAGCGCGCGGATGCGCACCCTGGAGCGGCGGCTCGGGGTGCGGCTGCTGGAGCGCAGCACCACCGGCTCGGTGCCCACCGCGGCCGGGCTGGTGATCACCGACTGGGCGCGCGGCGTACTCGATCAGGCACACGCGCTCGTGGAGGGCGCGGCGGCGCTCAAGGCCCGGCAGCAGGACCGGCTGCGGGTCGCGGCGAGCCTGACCGTGTCCGAGCACCTGGTGCCCGGCTGGCTGACCATGCTGCGCGAGGCGGTGCCCGGGGTGCATGTGGGGCTCCAGGTGACCAACAGCCTGCACGTGATCGAGGCGCTGCGGGCGGGCGAGGCGGATCTGGGCTTCGTGGAGGGGCCGTGGGTCCCGCGCGACCTGCAGTCGGCGGCGGTGGGCCGGGATCGGCTCGTGGTGGTGGTCGCGCCGACCCACCCGTGGGCCCGGCGCCGACGTGCGATCGCCGCGGCCGAACTGGCCGCGACGCCGCTGCTGTTGCGCGAGGCGGGCTCGGGCACCCGGGAGACGCTGGAGCGGGCGCTGGCGGCCTACGACGGAGTGGCCGTCCCGGCCCTGGAGTTGGGCGCGACCGCGCCGCTGCGCTCGGCGGCGATCGCCGGGTCCGCGCCGGCCGTGTTGTCCGATCTCGCGGTGCGCGAGGACCTTGCCGAGGGGCGCCTGGTGGCCGTCCCGGTGGCCGATCTGCCCGTGCTGGACCGGGTGCTGCGGGCGGTCTGGCCGCGCGGTCGGGAGCTCCCGGAGGCGGCCCTGCACCTGCTGCACGCGGCCCGGCGGCGCCCGGAAGCCTGACCGCGAAAGCGAATGTCGATAAGTTCCGCGATGTGACCACCGTCACAAACGTGCATATCTACATAACGTCACGTAGAGAACACCATGCATAGACAAGGTAAGAGAGAGTAAGTTCCGATCTTGGGTTACGTGAGTGACGCCTGTGACCTACTGGGGCGTGAGGGGTGAAGGGGGCGATCGGGGCCATGAGCAGGATCGACAGCCGCAAGGATCGGCGACGGGGGCGAGCCCGGGTGGCCGATGCCGACCACCCGGCCGCGCCCGACGCGGTCGACGCCGTCCCGGTCGGCGACGAGGACACGGTGGTGATCGTCGCGGCGTCCACTGTGCTGTCCGAGGCTCCGCCCGAAGGCGACTCGATCGAGGACGACGCCGACCTCGCCGACGACATCGACTTGGACGGTGAGTACGACCCCGACGCCGAGGGCGTGCTGGCCCCGGGGCGAGAGCGCCCGCTGCTCGGTCGGCGCCGCCCGGACACGATCGCGGTGCTGCTGTTCGCGAACTCGCCGATCCTGGAGAGCTCGATCCCGATATCGGTGTTCGGTGTGGATCGACGCGACGCCGGCGTGCCGAACTACCGATTACTGGTGTGCGCGGCCGAACCCGGACCGCTCCGTACCACCGGCGGCGTCGAACTGATCGCGCCGTACGGCCTCGACGCCCTCGCCCGGGCCGGCACCGTGATCGTGCCCGCGTGGCACTCGCCGTCGCGGATGCCGCCACCCCCCGTCCTGGAGGCGCTGCGCCGGGCGCACCGCGAGGGAGCGCGGATCGTCGGCCTGTGCGGCGGTGCGTTCGTGCTCGCCGCCGCGGGCCTGCTGGACGACCGTCCGGCGACCACCCACTGGATGTACGCGCCCGCGCTGGCCAAGCGCTACCCGAAGGTCCGGGTCGACCCGCGCGAGCTGTACGTCGACGACGGTGACATCCTCACCAGCGCCGGCACCGCGGCCGGCATCGACCTGTGCCTGCATCTGGTCCGCCTCGACCACGGGCCGGACGCCGCCAACGCGCTCGCCCGCAGGCTGGTCGTACCGGCCCACCGGATCGGGGGCCAGGCCCAGTACATGGACCTGACCCTGCCGGAGGAGATCAGCGGCGACCCGCTGGCCACGGTCATCTCGTGGGCGCTGGAGAACCTGGCCGAGCGCTTCGACATCGAGCAGTTGGCGACCCGCGCGTACATGAGTCGGCGTACCTTCGACCGGCGCTTTCGCACGCTCACCGGCAGTGCCCCGCTGCAATGGCTGCTCACCCAGCGGGTGCTCCAGGCGCAGCGGCTGCTGGAGACCACCGATCTCCAGGTCGAGGAGATCGCCCGTCGTTGCGGGTTCCGTTCGCCGGTCGCGCTGCGCGGCCACTTCCGCAAACAACTGGGTGTCCCGCCGGCCTCCTACCGGGAGACCTTCCGCACCCGCAGCCCGGAGGAGACCGGGGACGAGGAGGTGTGTGCCCGGGCCGTAGGGTGACCCTATGAACGACCGCTTGGTCTGGATCGACTGTGAGATGACCGGACTCGACCTGTCCCGGGACGCGTTGGTGGAGGTGGCGGCCCTCGTCACCGACTCCGAACTCAACATCCTGGGCGACGGTGTCGACGTCGTGATCCGCCCGCCCGCCGAGGCGCTGGCCGGCATGCCCGATGTGGTGCGCAAAATGCACACCGCTTCAGGTCTGCTGGAGGAGCTGGAGGCGGGCGTCAGCCTGGCCGAGGCCGAGGCCGAGGTGCTCGCGTACATCAAGAAGTACGTCCCGGACGGTCGCAAGGCGCCGCTGTGCGGCAACTCGATCGGCACCGACCGGGGCTTCCTCGCCCGGGACATGCTCGACCTGGAGAGCTTCCTGCACTACCGGGTGATCGACGTCTCCTCGATCAAGGAACTGGCCCGCCGCTGGTATCCCAGGGTCTACTTCCAGAGTCCGCAGAAGGCCGGCAACCACCGCGCGCTGGCCGACATCCACGAGAGCATCGAGGAACTGCGGTACTACCGCGAGGCGATCTTCGTCCCGGACCCCGGTCCGGACAGCGACACCGCCAAGGCGATCTCGGCCAAGTACGGGCACAAGCCGGCCGAGCGGGCCTGAGAATCCGCCCGGGCGCGGGCTCCCGGAAACCCTGCGGCGAGCAGCCTCCGCGAGCCTGTACACTTTTCCTCGCCGGGACGGAAACGCCTCGGCGATGGTGGGTGTAGCTCAGCTGGTAGAGCACCTGGTTGTGGTCCAGGAAGTCGCGGGTTCAAGTCCCGTCACTCACCCCATACGAGGTCCCGAGACACGCGAGTGTCTCGGGACCTCGCTCGTTGTGCGCCGGGTGCGCCCCCGGCGCCCGGGGATGCGCCCGATGTCGACGTTCGCGTTGTGTGCGGCGCCGCACGCGGCGTAGCGTGCGGTCACCAAAGCGTCACGCACGCGTCATCGGGAGGTTTCGATCATGAGCACCGGCGAGTCCGAGCAGCCGTCGCGGCAGCAGTTGGACGACGAGAAGGCCGCGCTGTACGCCATGGACATCAGCGGTGTCACGTGGATCGGCTACGGCGAGGACACCACCGGCGAGGGAATCGTGGAGACCGCCGAACTGCCCGGTGGCGGCATGGCGATGCGCAACTCGATCCACCCGGAGGGGCCGATCCTGCGGTTCACCGAGGGCGAGTGGACCGCGTTCGTGCTCGGGGTGCGCGACGGCGAGTTCGACCTGGACCGGCTTGCCGAGCCGCTGCCGGAGCAGCGCGGCTGACGCCTGGTCCCAACCCTCGCCCGACACCGCGCCCGAGCCGCACCTGACGCTTTGTCAGGCGGGCTCGCGTGTCATTGTCAGCCATTTCGCCCGTTTGGCAACCTGTGTACCGGTTACTCCTCGGTGGACGTCCACCGACGGAGGGAGACCCGTGTCCACAGCCACCTCCGGGGTGGAGATCAGCGCGGTCGGCCTGGCGGCGCACGGGCCGGACGGCACGATCTTTCGCGACGTCCGGCTGACCGCGCCCGCGGCCGGCCTGACCGTGCTCGTGGGACCCGCCGGCGCCGGCCGCACCTCGCTGCTGCTCGCGCTCGGCGGCCGGTTCCGCACCCACTCGGGCAGCGTGACCGTCGCGGGCAGCCACAGCGCCGCGACCGCCCGGGCGCACACCGCGCTCGCCCGCGCCCGACCCGGTCTGGATCTGGAACCGCACCTGCTCGTGTCCGAGACGGTCGCCGAACGCCGGGCCATCGGCGGCGGCCGGCCCACCGAGCCCGCGCTGACGCGGATGTACGACCTGCTGCGGATCGATCCGCCCGGCCACGTCCTGGTCGAGCACCTGGCCGCGGTCGAGCAGCTGTTGTTCTCGGTCGCGCTGGCCGCGGCCACGCATCCGGGCGCCGTCCTGGTGGACGACGTGGACAGCGGCATCGCCGGCGCCGATCTCTCCCGGGCGTGGCGGGCCCTGCGCGAGCTGGCCGACACCGGCGTCACCGTCGTGGCCACCGCGACCGAGGCGCCGCCCGGCGCCGACGCGGTGGTGGACCTGCCCGGACACCACCTGTATCCGAGAGGCGGTATCGCCTGATGGGTGTGCTGCGCCTGGCCTGGTTCGAACTACGGCGTTTCCGGGGCCCGTTGCCCCGCCTGGTCCCGGTCATGCTGATGCTGGTGCCGACCCTGTACGGCGCGCTGTACCTGTGGTCCAACTGGGATCCGTACGGCCGGCTGAACCAGGTCCCGGTCGCGTTCGTGAACGAGGACCGTCCGGTGGACGTGGGCGGGCAGCACCTGGACGCGGGCGGTCGGCTGACCGAGGTGATCCGGACGGACCGGAACTTCCGGTGGCGGGTCACCGACGCGAAGGACGCCCGCGAGGGACTCGAGGACGGCGACTACCACTTCGTGGTCACCGTGCCCGCGGACTTCAGCGCGACGCTGGCGACCACGACCACGGCGCAGCCCCGGCAGGCGAAGTTGTCCATGACCCTCGACGACGCCAACGGCTTCATCATCGGCAAGATGGCCGAGGTCGCCAAGACGCAGCTCCAGCAGCAGATCTCGGCCACCACGCAGAGCACCCTGGTGCAGCAGTCGTACGGGCAGACCGGAGCGCTCAAGGAGCAATTGGCCCGGTCGGCGGACGGCGCGCGGCAACTGGCGGGCGGCGTGGATGTCGTGCCGCCGGATCAGGTGCGGCAGGGCGCCGAGCGGCTCGCGGGCGACCTGGACGCGTTGAACGCCTCGGTGCCGGCCCCGCCGCCGGCGCAGGACGCCGGTGCCGACGCGCGGGTGCTCGGCGCGCCGGTGCTGATCGAGGTGACGAACACGCATCCGGCGGTGTTGTACGGCCGGGGACTGGCGCCGTTCTTCTTCGGCATCGCGCTGTGGGTGTTCGGTCTGGTCGGGTATCTGCTCCTGCGGCCGTACAACCCGCGCGCGCTCGCGGGCCGGGCGGGCGCGGTCAAGGTGGCGATCGCCGGCTGGTTGCCGGCCGCGGCCCTGGGCCTGCTGGGCGCGTTCGTGCTGTACGCGGTGGTCCAACTCGGGCTCGGCCTGGACGCCGACGATCCGGGCCTGAGTCTGCTGCTGGTCGCGCTGGCCGCGGTGACGTTCGTGGCCATCGCGCAGTTCCTGCGGGCCGCGCTCGGCGCGGTGGGCGACGTGCTGATCCTGGTCCTGCTGATGCTCCAGCTCACCTCGTGCGGCGGGCTGTACCCGGTGACCACGACGCCCGAACCGTTCCAGGCGCTGCATCCGGTGTTGCCGATGACGTACCTGGTGAATGGGTTGCGGGTCACCCTCACGGGTGGCGAGGGCGAGCGTTTGGCGGTCGCCTTCGCGGTGCTCGGCGGGTATTTGGTGGTCGCGCTGATCGCGACCACGTTCGTGGTCCGATACCGGCGGATGTGGACGATGGCGTCACTGAAACCGGCCGTGGAGTTGTGAGCGCGCACTACTGATGGGTCAATGTGCTCCCCCGTACGGTTGTACCGGGGGAGCGCAACCGTGTCGGCTCCGTGCACGTCGCCCACAATCAGGGGGTACCGCGGGTTTGCCACCTGTGGTGGAGGAGGGAGAATCAGCGGCGATGAACGAGCAGGAGATACAGAAACTGAGGGCCGAGGCCGAGACCCGGGTGCGGGAACTCGGGCCCGATCACCCCGCTTCGCTCGACGCGCGCGCCGCGTGGGCCCGGGTGGTCGGTGACGAGGGCAGGCCCGCAGAGGCCGCTCGGATGTTCGGCGAGCTCGCGGGCGACTACGCGCGCGTGCTCGGCGCGCAGCATCCCGACACGCTCCTGGCCCGGCACAACCATGCCTACTGCCTGGGTCTGTCCGGGAACGCGGTCACCGCCGAGTCGCTGGCGCGGGACGTGGCGGCCGATTGTGTCCTGGTGCTCGGTCAGGACGATCCCGAGACGCTGAACGTGCGTGCCGGGTGGGCCCGGTGGATCGGCGAGGCGGGTGATGCCGCGGGCGCGGCCCGGATGTTGCGACCGATCGTGGAGGAGGCGACCGACGCGCTCGGGCCGGTGCACCCGGACACGCTGACCATCCGGCACCAGCACGCGCACTGGGTGGGTCGTTCGGGCGAGACGATCCAGGCGGCCCGGTTGATGGCGGCCGTCGCGGACGAGCGCGGCGAGGTGCACGAGCCGGACGACCCCGCGGCGCTGACCGCCCGTCACGACCGCGCGATGTGGGCGGGGGAGGCCGGCGACGTGTCGGTGGCCCGGGACGCGCTGATGCAGCTCGTCGAGGACGCCACGCGCGTGCTCGGGCCGGACCACCACGACACGCTGGTGATCCGGCACAACCACGCGCACTGGACCGGCGAGTCCGGGGACCCGATGGGCGCCCGGACGCTGCTGACCCAGTTGGTCGCGGACTGCGCCCGAGCGCTCGGCGAGCAACATCCGGACAGCGAGAACGCCCGGCGTGGGCTGATGTGGTGGACGTACGGCCCCAAGGCCAACGATCCGGCGCCGGTGTTCGCCACGGCGGTGGGCAACACCTCGGTACGGGCCGGGCGGCCGGCGAAGGATCCCAAGCCGCCGAAGCCGCCGAAGCCGGCCAAGGCGGCGAAACCGCCGAAGCCGGGTCGATTGTCGAAGGCGAAGCGGCTCGAACCGGCACCTTCGGAGGCCGGCGGAGCCCCCGTGTCGGCGGAGGTCGCCGCGTCGATGCCGGCCGCCCAGGCGGCGGCCGGCGAGGTGGTCTCGGTGGGGGCCTCGGCCGCCGTGCCGTCTCCCGCGGAACCGGACGGGGACGTCACCGCGTTCGCCCCGATGGCCGGGCTCACCCCGGACACCGAGGAGAACGCGGCGGTGTCGGCCGCGCCGGGCGTACGGACGGGCCCGATCAAGGACGCGGACGTGGATCCGGATGCCGACGTGGACGCGGAGGCGGGCCGACCGGTCGTCGGGGTCGCCGCGAAGACGCCCGAACCGGCGGAGAGCGCGGTGACCCGGGTGACGAGCGTGGCGCCCGACGACGAGCCGACGCACGTCAGTGCGCCGGCTCGTCCGGCGGAGCCGGCGGCGGGCTCGGGGTCGGAGCCGGAGACGGAGGCTGCCGCGGTTGTCGAGTCGGATGAGCCGGATGAATCGGATGAGCCGGACGGGCCGGACGAGTCCGCCCGAGATTCGGCCGGGAAGCTCGACAAGAAGAAGTAGTCACGACGTGTGCGGGGCGCCACCGGACGGTTCGGTGGCGCCCCGCACACGTGTCCGACCGGTGGATCGCGCGTCGGCGTTCCGGCCCGGGAACGGCCGTACCTCGACGCCGAGTTCGCGATGGGCCGGATCGGCCGCGAACCGACACCCGGGGCGGTGTCGATGGGAGCCTTGGGTACGGACGTTGCGGGAGTGTGCCGGCCCTGTTTCTGATGGGTTGTCAAACGATCACTTTGGACCGTCATATGTACGCAACGTGATCGAAACGGGGAAGAGTCAGGATACAAGGGCAGGTCGATGGAGGAGGTGTCGCGTGCTGTACCGACTGAGGGTGTCGCTGCCGGATCGGCCCGGATCGCTCGCGCGGGTGACGCAACTGCTGGGCGCGGCAGGCGCCGACGTGATGCAGATGACCGTGCTCGAACAACACGGCGGTCGCGCGGTCGACGAGTTCACCGTCTCCTGGGCGGGCGAGCGGGACATCGCAGCGCTGGTCGCGGCGATGGAGCGATCGGTGGGAGTGCGGGTCGAGGGCTGCTGGGCGGCCGGCGAGGTGCCCGGGTCGGCACCGGAGCTGGACGTGCTCGGCCAGGTGGCGCGCGATCCGGGGCGGGCGGTGGCCACGCTGATCGACGCCGCGCCCACGCTCTTCCACGCGGACTGGGCGGTCGCCACCCGGGGCGGGCGCGGCCGGCAGCTGGTGCACCAGAGCTGGCGGGCCCCGGAGGCGCCGGCGCTGCCCGCGCTCACCCCGATGCGCCCGTTGGCCTTCGCCTACGAGGGTGACGCGAGCGGCCACGGCGCGGCCGCACCGATCGGCGCCTCGTGGTTGACCCTGTACGTGGTCCGCCACGAGGGTCCGGCCTTCCATCGCACCGAACTCGAACGCCTCGGCCGCATCGTCGACGTGGCCCTCGGCGTCCTCGGCGACCGGGCCGCCGCCAAGGCCACGGGCACGACCACGCCGTAACCCGGCCCGCCACCACCCGGCGGCCCGCCCCGTTTCGACGCTTTCGGAGGGATTGCCGGTGATGGGGGGTAGGAACCAATTGGCGTCATTCGGCATGTAACGATCGGAAGAACGTATGATTGTGTAATTGTGCGCGCACTTCGGGCCATCGAGCCGCGCGCACATCGAGCGCGGGGGCCCGACGAAGGCGACGACGACGTGCAGGACAAGGATGAGACGTCCCCGGCGGCATCGGCCGTTCCGGGGACGTCGGCCGAGGAGCCGGGGCAGGAGAGCCCCAGCCGCATAGAACGGCGCGCCCGGGACCGGCGACGCCGCCGGCGGCGCATCCTCGGTTGGACCGCCGGCGGGCTCGTCGCCGTCCTGCTCGCCGCCGGCGGCTTCGGCTGGTGGCTGTACGACCGCCTCAACGGCAACATCCGCACGCAGGACTTCGCCGACCAGCTCACCGATCGTCCGCCGCCCACCGGCGGCCTGAACGTGCTGCTGGTGGGGTCCGACTCGCGGGCCGGCGAAAATGCCGCGTACGGGCAGGACGACGGCGGCAGCCAGCGCTCGGACACCACGATCCTGCTGCACGTGCCGGAGGGCCGGAAGAGCGCGACCGCGGTCAGCTTCCCGCGCGACCTGATGGTGAACGTGCCTTCGTGCCGGACCGCCGCGGGTGGCACCGAGCGCGCCTACTTCGGCCAGTTCAACAGCGCGATGGAGGTCGGCGGCGTGCCGTGTGTGGCAGCCACCGTGGAACGGCTCACCGGCGCGCGCATCGACCACCAGATCACCATCGACTTCACCGGCTTCAAGAAGGTCGTGGACGCGCTCGGCGGTGTACCGATGCACATCGCCCAGCCGATCGACGACAAGGCCGCGCATCTGCAACTGCCCGCCGGCGACGTCAACCTCAACGGCGAGCAGGCGCTCGGCTTCGTCCGGGTGCGCAAGAGCATGGGTGACGGCAGCGACATCCAGCGGATCGCCCGCCAGCAGGAGTTCCTCAAGGCGCTGATCAAGAAGGTCCAGGACGAGAACCTGCTGACCAACCCGGCCAAGGCGTACAACGTGATGGACGCCGCGACCAAGGCGATCACCACCGACTCCGGGATCAACTCGTTGGTCAGCCTGTACGACTTCGCCAACGGCCTGCGCGGCATCCCGCTGGACAGGATCAACTTCACCACGCCGCCGCTGACCGACTACGCGCCGGACCCCAACCGCGTCGCGCTCAAGCAGCCCGAGGCCGCGCAACTGTTCACCGCACTGCGCGACGGCGCTCCGGCGCCGGTACCCACCGCGACCGGAATGGCCTCGCCGGGTGGCACGAATCAGGGCACTGCGGGGCGATAACCGTCACCGGGCCGTGACCCCTGGTCGTTGAACTGTACGGTGCAGGGGTTCGCCGACGACGCAGCGACCGGGCCCTCCGGGCAGACCCGGTCATGGGGCCGCCCGCGACGCTTTACGGTGGACTCGCGAGGGTGCTGGGTGCGGACCGAGGGGCTGGTGGCAGGGGCGCCATGACGGGTCGGGTTCTTCAGGTGGTGCAGGGCACTCGTTGGCGACGACGCACGGGTGAGTACACCTCGATCTCAGCCGCGGTGGGCGCGGCGGCGGCGGGTGACTCGATCCTGGTCGCGCCGGGGACGTACCGCGAGGACGTGTCGATCGCCGTCCCGGTGACGGTGGTCGGATCGGACGGGCCGGGGACGGTGGTGCTGACCGCCGCCGACGGCGTCGCGCTGACGATCACCTCGGACGCGGCCGTCCACGGGCTGGTCGTCGAGGGCGGCGCGGGCGTGCTTTCGCCCGCGATCGTGATCGAGGGCTGCGCGCCGATATTGGAGGAGTGCGTGGTCCGGGCCGCCTCCGTGGTCGGGGTCGAACTGCGCGCGGGCGCGGACCCGATGGTGCGCCGCTGCCGGGTGAGCAACCCGCAGGGTGTGGGCATCGGGGTCACCGGTCGCTCGCGCGGCACCTTCGAGGACTGCGAGATCGGCGATACCGGGCGCGAGGGCTTCGACGTCCGCGAGGGCAGCGCGCCGACGTTGCGTCGCGGCCGGGTCCGGGACGCGTCCGGGCACGGGCTGCGGTTCACCGGCCCGGGTACCACGGGCAGTGTGCAGGAGTGCGAGATCCACGACGGCTCGGACGCGGAGCCGGCGGTGTTCGTCGGCGACCAGGCCTCGCCGCATCTGACCGGCCTGCACATCCACGACGTGGGCGGCGGCGGGATCTGCGTCGCGGGCGGCGCCGCGCCGATCATCGCCGACTCGCGGATCGAGCGGGTCGGCTGGGCGGGCATCTCGGTCGGCGGCCAGGGCAGCGCCGGATCGCTCTCGCGTACGGAGATCACCTCGGTCAAGGGCACCGGCGTCCAGGCCGACGACCTGGCCACGTTCTCGCTCGACGACTGCACGATCCGCGACGCCGAGGGCAACGGCGTCTCCGTCGACCGCGGCGCCAACCTGACCCTGGTCGGCTGTCGGCTGCGCGACATGGGCCGCAACGGCGTCGACGTGCACGGTCACTCCGAGGTCACCCTCAGCGGCTGCACGATCCGCAGCTTCGGCCGCAACGGGCTCTCGCTCGCCGACCACGGCGCCCGCGCGTCCGCGATCGACTGCGAGTTCCACGACTCCACCGGCGGCAAGCCGGCCGTGTGGGTCGCCGACGGCGCGGACGCGGCGCTGGGCGAGTGCCGCATCCACGACGTGTTGGACGGGGTCAAGGTGGCCGGCTCCGGTACCGGCCTGTCCATGCACGACTGCGAGATCCACGACGTGGACGAGACCGGCATCGGGATCGGCGCGGGCGCGGTGGTCTCGGTCAAGTCCTGCAAGGTGCGCAAGGCCACCACGGGCGTGTGGTTCATGGAGTCGGACTGCGGCGGGATCATCGCCGACTGCACGATCGAGGACACCACGGACGGCGTCTCGGTCACCGGCGCGGCCGGGCCCACGGTGCGCCGGGTCCGGGTGGACCGGGCGTCCGGTGAGGGCATCCGGATCGCCGGTGGCGGGCGCGGCGACTTCGAGGACTGCGAGGTGCTCGGCGGGCGCGGCTACGGCGTCAACGTGCGCGAGGGCTGCCATCCGGTGTTCACCCGCTGCACCACGCGCGACAACGCCAAGGGCGGGTTCGAGTTCGCCGGCCCGGGGCCGGTGGCGGTCGAATGCACGTCGCAGGGTGACGGGGCCGGCAGCGGTCAGTCGCCGGCCGCCGGCGGCATCCTGGGTACGCCGAGCCCGATCAAGGCGGCCGACGCGCAGCCGCAGGGCGTGGCCAAGCTCACCGCGACGCTGCCGATCCCGGGCGCGCGGGACGGTGCGGCCGCCGACGAGGCCGCCGCCGACGCGCCCGCGCGCGCGGTGGACGAACTGCTCGCCGAACTCGACGGCCTGGTCGGCCTGGCCGGCGTCAAGGCCGAGGTGCGCAACCTGATCGACCTGATCTCGGTCGGCCGGCGGCGCGAGGAGGCCGGACTCAAGGCACCCGCGCTGCGCCGGCACCTGGTCTTCACCGGCTCCCCGGGCACCGGCAAGACCACGGTGGCCCGGCTGTACGGCGAGATCGCCAAGGCGTTGGGCGTGTTGCGGATGGGCCACCTGGTCGAGGTCTCCCGGGTGGACCTGGTCGGTGAACACATCGGCTCGACCGCGCCGCGCACCAAGGAGGTCTTCGACCGGGCCCGGGGCGGCGTGTTGTTCATCGACGAGGCGTACAGCCTGGCCCCGGCGGACCCCTCGCGCGACTTCGGCCGCGAGGCGATCGACACGCTGGTGAAGCTGATGGAGGACCACCGCGACGACGTCGTGGTGATCGTGGCCGGCTACACCGACGAGATGGAGCGCTTCCTGGGCGCGAACCCGGGCTTCGGGTCCCGGTTCTCGCGCACCATCACGTTCCAGGACTACTCGGCCGACGACCTGGTCGAGATCACCCGCAAGCAGGTGCGCGAGCACGAGTACGTGCTCACCGACGACGCGTGCGACGCGCTGCTGGGCTACTTCCGCCGGCTCCCGCGCGGGGCCGCGTTCGGCAACGCGCGCGAGGCGCGGCGTACGTTCGAGGCGATGATCGAGCGACACGCGACCCGGTTGGCCCAACTGCCCGGTGCGGGCATGGAGGAGCTGCGCACGCTGCATCCGGAGGATCTGCCCGAGCTGCGGTGAATCGGCCCGCGTCGGCGGGGTAACCGCCGGTGGACGCGGTCGCCCCGGGCCGCGTTGTGGAGAGTGTGCGCAGGGTGTGGACGGTGTGCACGGCTTTGGATGGTTTGCGACGGCGAAGGAGCCTCACGTGCCGGTCATGGGCATCGACATCGGCGGGACCGGGATCAAGGGCGCACCGGTGGACGCCGGCGCCGGGCGGCTGACCCACGAGCGGGTGCGCCTGCTCACTCCCGAACCGTCCGAACCGCGGGCGGTGATCGGTGTGGTCCGCGAGGTGCTGGAGCAGTTCGCCGACACCCAGGGGCCGGTCGGCATCACCTTCCCGGGTGTGGTCCGGGACGGCATCGTGCGCACCGCCGCGAACGTGGACAAGTCGTGGATCGACCTGGACGCCGACGCGCTGTTCTCCGCGACGCTGGGGCGACCGGTGTCGATGGTCAACGACGCGGACGCCGCCGGGGTGGCCGAGATGCGGTTCGGCGCGGGCGCGGGCCACGCCGGCACCGTGCTGATGTTGACCTTCGGCACCGGAATCGGCAGCGCGCTTTTCGTGGACGGAAAGTTGGTGCCCAACACCGAGCTGGGCCACCTGGAGCTGGACGGGCACGAGGCCGAGCACCGGGCCTCGGCGGTGGCCCGCGAGACGCACGACCTGTCCTGGGAGAAGTGGGCCGGGCGCGTGCAGGACTACCTGCGACACGTGGAGATGCTCTTCTCGCCGTCGCTGATCATCATCGGCGGCGGGATCAGCAAGAAGCCGGAGAGGTTCCTGCCGTACATCAAGATCCGGGCCGACCTGGTCCCCGCGAAGCTGCACAACGACGCGGGGATCGTGGGCGCGGCGATGCTGGTGACCGGCGACTAGGCCCTGTCCGGCGGATCTTGGTGGGTCCGCCGGACAGGGCCTAGACGTCGGCGCCGGTGTCGACGGCGGTCGGGCGGTTCCGGCGTGGGGCGCGCAGGACGCCGCCGAGCAGTGCGGCGATGTTCCACGCGTCGTCGACGCCTCGGTGGTGGGTGCCTTCGAGCGGGATGCCGGCGTGCTCCAGGGCGCCGGCCATGCCGAGTTCGCGGTCCAGGCCGTGCGCGAGCGAGTACAGCGACTTGGCGTTGAGGTGGCGGGTGCCGAACGGGTACGGGACGCCCTCGGCGGCGCATTGCCGCTCGAACTGCTGCCGGTCGTACTCGCCCCAACTCGCCCACATGCGCTGATGCGCCTTGAACTCGGCGCGCAGCAGGGCGCACGCGTCGGCGAAGGGCAGGCCGGCGTCCACGTCCGCCTGGGTCAGCGTGGTCAGTTCGGTGCAGAACGCGCCGACGGTGGAGTGGGTCGGACGCACCAGGATGCCGTGTCGGTCGACACGCTCCCCGGTGGCGATGTCGAAGGTGGCGAGGCCGATCTCGATGATCTCGTTGCGCTGTCCCTCGGGAGTCGGGCCGTCCCAGCAGGTCGCCTCGACGTCGATCACCAGGAGCAGGTCCATCAGTCGTTTTGCCATGCCGGTCAGCAGAGCATCCTCGGCGACGTGCTACCACTGGTTTTGTTCTGACGGTATGTCAGATGTCGAGTCCACCCGTCCACGGAGGAGATAAGAAATGGGTACGCACAAGACATCACCCGAGACCGGCGTCGTGATCACCGGCGGTGCCTCGGGCATCGGGCGGGCCACCGCGCGGGCGCTGGCCGCCACCGGGCGCCCCGTCGCGCTGTGGGACATCGCCGCGGGTCCGGTCGAGGAGGCCGCCAAGGAGATCGAGGCCGAGCACGGTGTGCGGGCGCTCGGTCTGGCCCTGGACGTCACCGACACCGAGGCGTACCCGGGCGCGATCCACGCCTCGGCCGAGGCGCTGGGCACCATCGGCGGCTTCGTGCACGCGGCGGGCATCGTCGACTCGACCCCGATCACCGAGGTCACCGCCGAGAACTGGGACCGCGTCCTGGACGTCAACCTGCGTTCGTTCGCGCTGCTGGTCCAGGCGCTCACCCCGCACCTGCGCGAACACGCCGGCTCCGCGATCGTGGGCATCGCCTCGCTCAACGCGATCGTCGGCAACGCGCTCAACCCGTCCTACTGCGCGTCGAAGTCCGGCATGCTCGGCCTGAACCGCTCGATCGCCGCCAAGCTCGCCGAGTACCACATCCGCAGCAACGTGGTCTGCCCCGGTTACGTGGAGACCCCGATGCTGGCCCGCTCCTTCGCCCGCCCCGGCACCCGCGAGCGCATGGAGAACAGCTCCCCGCTGGGCAGGCTGGGGCGCCCGGAGGAAATCGCCGGCGCGATCCGCTTCCTGCTGAGCGACGAGGCGTCCTTCGTGACGGGCACACACTTGATGGTGGACGGCGGGATGACGGAGACGGTCTGATCGATCGGGGCAGGGCCGGCTCACGAAGGGACGTCGCCCTGCCCCGAGTGTTCATGATCGTGATTCGGGAAACCGGGCATACGGCAGATCAATCCCTGACAAAGTGGTGGTGATCCTGTGGATGAGGAAGCCGAGCGTTCGGGAGAGATTGTGCAACCCGCCTTCGACCACGAGTGGACGGCCGACGACGTGATCGCCGCTCAGGAGACCTCGCCATACCGCATCGAACTCCTGGACGGCGTTCTGATGATGTCTCCGGCGCCCAGGCTGCGCCACCAACGTGTGTCTTCGACGCTGTCGGGCCGTTTCGAACAGGTGGCAGCCGACTCCGGGGTCGCCGTCATGGTCTTCGAGAACGTCAATGTTCGTCGAGGAGAGCGGGACTTGCTCCAGCCCGATATCGCCGTGGTGACTCGTGCTGCCGGGATAGAGGGTCTCGAAGCGGACGAGGTGGCTTTCGCCCCCGAAGACGTGCTCCTGGCCGTCGAGATTCTCTCGCCCGGCCACGAGGGCGCCGACCGCATCGACAAGCTCGCCAGGTACGCCGAGTGGGCGATCGCGTCCTACTGGGTCGTGGACCCGAAAGCCCTGACCGTCGAGACCTACACACTCGACGGAGACGAGTACGTGCCCTCGGGTACCGCCAAGCCGGGCGTCGTCACCACGCTTCCCGCGTTTGCGCCGGTCGCCCTCGATCCGGGCACGTTGCTGCGGATGCGGTGACGGGGATGGGTACGGGTGGTTCGGCTTCGCTACTTCGGGTGCAGTTCGACCACCGTGACCTCCGGGGGTGCGCCGAGGCGGACCGGAGGGCCCCAGAAGCCGGCGCCTCTGGTGATGTAGAGCATCGTGTCGTCGACCCGGTGCAGCCCGGCGACGGCCGGCTGGTCGAGCTTGACCAGGAATTGCACCGGGAACATCTGGCCGCCGTGGGTGTGGCCGGAGAGTTGTACGTCTACGTCGTACTTGGCGGCGTCGTCCACCTGGACCGGCTGGTGGGCGAGGAGCACCACCGGGCGGGACGGGTCGCGGTTGCCCAGTGCCTTGGCGAAGTTCGGGCCGTCGTGGTGCGACTTGCCGGTCACGTCGTTGACGCCGGCCAGATCGAAGGCGGCGCCGCCCCGAGCGATCTCCAGCCGGTCGTTGGCCAGCGTGTGGACGTTCAACTCGGCGAGTTCGGCGACCCAGTCCGCCGCGCCGGACATGTAGTCGTGGTTGCCGGTGACGAAGAAGCTGCCGTATCGGCTGGTCAGCCGCCGCAACGGCTCGGCGTCGTCGCCCAGTTGCCCGGCCGTGCCGTCGGCGAGGTCGCCGACGATGGCGACCAGGTCGGGGTTGGTCCGATTGATCGTCTCCACCACTCGCGTGGTGTGCGCACGCCCGAGCAGCGGGCCCAGGTGGATGTCGCCGACCACCGCGATCCGGAAGCCGGCCAGGCGCGGATCGAGCCGTGCGACCGGTATCCGCACCCGCACCGTGCGCGGCGCGCCCAGGGCCTGGGTCATCCCGTAGCCGACCGCGCTCATCGAGGTGCCCGCCGCCAACAGCGCGACCGAGCGGCTCAGCACCAGGCGCCGATCCGGCCCCAGCGGCGTGCCCGACGCGGCGACCGGCGACCCGGCGTCGGACCGGGCGTCAAGCTCCGCGACCTCGCCGACGGCATCCCCGTCGGCACCGACCGCGACCGGGACCGAGCGCGGCACCTCCGCCGGCCGCTCACCCGCCCCGCGCCGCCGCAGCGCCCGCAGCGCGAGCACCCGAGGCACCTCGAGCACCCCGAGCGCCATCACCACGTACAACAGCAGCGCCATCCAGACGAAGCCCGGCCACGCGATCCATTCCGTGCCGCGCGGGCCGAACACCTTGGGCAGCACCAGCGCGCCCGCCATCGACACCCCGAGCGCGATCACCACGCCCGCGCCGACTCGTCGCACCAGCCCCGACCGGGTGGTGTCGCGCACGAGTCGCCGCCACACGTAGAGGTGCACGCCGACCAGCAGCGCGAGCACGGCGACGGCCGCGATGATCACCAGGACAACGGTCAAGGGGGACTCCCGGGTGCATGGATGGTTCCCGGGAAGCGTGTCACGCCCGCGCCGGCGCCGGCATCCGGCTCGCGGAGTATCCGAGGTTGCTCCCGCAGGAGCAACGCGACGCCGTTGCCCGTATCCTGACGCGGTAGTGACACACCCGACGATGGCCCGGTCACGCCGCGAAGTGGCCCACTCGTGAAGCGAATCGAGAACAGCGACGACATGTCGCACCGCACCGATCGGGCTCGGCGGCACCGCGACGGGAGGCACTCCTCCCGGGAGCGATGACCGCGCCCGGCGGGAGGCGCCCGGCCGGCCCCGCGTATCACGTCAACACCCGCGCCGAACTCAAGCGGCAGCGCCGCGGCAAGGCGCACGGCTGCTGGGACCACCTCTACCTCGCGCCGCTGTGGCCCAAGTACGGCGTCAACCTCGGCACCCTCCTGCGCACGTGCGACGCGGTCGGCGCGTGTCTCGTCGTCCCGCGGCTGCCCTGGGTTCCCGAAGCCCTGGCCCGGGGCAACACGCTGCGCCGACCGACCTGCGTGCATCGCGTGGGCAATCCGCTCACCTGGCTGGGCGCCCAACGCGAGCGCGGCGCCCGGGTGGTCGGCGTCGAACTCGCCGACGACGCGGTCCGCCTCGCCGACCTGAAACCCGCCCGCTGTCCCACCATCGCCGTGCTCGGCCACGAGAGCGACGGCATCCCGTTCGAGGCGCTGCCGCACCTCGACGAGATGGTGGAGATTCCGATGGTCGGCACCGGCACCAGTCTCAACGTCGCGGTGGCCGGCTCCCTGGTCGCCTACAAGCTCGCGGGTCTGCTGTGACGGCGGGTCCTATGCTCGATGCCATGGTGCGTGTGCGGACGTCGCTGGGTGGCTTGGTCGGCGAGGAGTCGGACGGGGTCCGGATCTTTCGAGGGGTGCCCTTCGCCGCGCCGCCGGTGGGCCCGGCCCGGTTTCGCCCGGCCCGGCCGCCGGCGGCCTGGACCGGCGATCGGGACGCGCGCGAGTTCGCCCACGCGGCGCCGCAGCCGATCGGCCGGTACGGGGCCGCGCCGGTGGCCGTCGACGAGGACTGCCTGTACCTGAACATCCACGCGCCGGTCGAGCCCGGCCCGCATTCGGTGCTCGTGTGGGTGCACGGCGGCGGCTACACCTCCGGCGCCTCGTTCGAGGGTGTCTACGACGGCGGCCGGCTTGCCCGGCGCGGCGTGCTGGTGGTCACCGTCGCCTACCGGCTGGGCGCGCTGGGGCTGTTGCAGTTGCGGCACCTGCTCGGCGACGAGTACGCCGCCTCCTCGACCAACGCGCTCCTGGACGTGGTGCGGGCGCTGCGCTGGGTGCGCGAGCACATCGCCGCGTTCGGCGGGGATCGCGACCGGGTCACCCTCGGCGGGGTGTCGGCGGGCGCGAAGCTCACCGCCAACCTGCTCGCGCTGCCCGCCGCGCGCGGGCTCTTCCACCGCGCGATCGTGCAGAGCGGCGGAGCGCACACGGTGCGCACGGTGCCCGAGGCGGAGCAGGCCACCGGGCACGTGCTGGCCGCGCTCGGGCTCGGCCCGGACCGGGCCGCCGAACTGATCGACGTGCCGTCGACCGATCTGCTCGACGCGCAGGAGCAGGCGATCGGGCGCGGTACGGCGCGGTTCGTGTTCCGGCCGGTGGTCGATCCCGCCGGGCCGCTGCCGGTGACGCCGTTGCGGGCGATCCGGGGCGACGTGCCGATCCTGCTCGGGTCGAATCAGGACGAGGAGCAGATGTTCGCGGTCACCGAGGGGACGGGCGCACGCGAGCCCGGACCCGCCGACCTGGCCAACCTGCGCCGCCCGGACGCGCTCGCCGAATTGGTGCGCACCTACGCGGAGATGTACCCGGACCTGAACGGGCGCTCGCGGCGGATCCGGCTGCTCACCGCCGAGTCGTACGGGATACCGACCGTGCGCCTCGCCGAGGCGCAGCTCGCGGCCGGCGGCACGGCGTACATGTACCGCTTCCGCTGGGCGCCCAAGGCCCATCCACAGCGGTTGGGGTCGCCGCACGCGATCGACATCCCGTTCGTGTTCGGCACGCTGGACACGCCACTCGGCCGCTGGCTGACCGGCGGGGTGCCGCCCGCCGCGCGGGAGTTGTCCGATCGCATCCAGCAGGCGTGGGTCGCGTTCGTCAAGGGCGGGCCGCCGGTGGCGGACGGTCTGCCGGCGTGGCCCCGGTACGACCCGAGCGAGCGGCGCACGATGCTGCTCGACGTGCCGGCGACGGTGGTCGGCGATCCGGATCGGGAGGAGCGGCGGGTGTGGGACCACGCGCTGTGAGCCCGGGTGGGCCGCCTCCGCTGGCGGATCTGATGCCGTGGGGCACGAGTGGGATCGGCACGGGACGGACCTGGGTGTACGCGCCCGAACGGGAGACGCTGCGTCGGCGCTGGGCCCGGTTGGCCGCCGCCGAGGACCGCAACACGCTGTTGCAGCCCACGCGTTCGCGCACGGACGGGTCCCGGCCCGCGCCACTGCCCGGGTGTGCGGCGCCGATCGGGCCGCTGGCGCGTGAGGTCGGGCCCACGCCTCGGCTGGTGCGGGTCGCCCGGCGGCCCTTCGATCGGCAGTGGCTGGTCGCGGACCACCGCGTGGTGGACTTCGCCCGGCCCGAACTGTGGCGGGTGCGCGGGGATCGGCAGGTCTACCTGACGGAACGTCAAGCGGGGGACCCCTGGCCGCTGTTGTGCAGCGCGCTGTTGCCGGACGCGGCCCATCACGGCGGTCGGGGCGGGCGGGTCGCGCCGCTGTATCGGGACCCGGCGGGCCGGGTGCCCAACCTCGCGCCCGGTCTGGTCGGCCTGCTCACGGAGCGGCTGGCCGTCCCGGTCGCGGCCGAGGACGTGTTCGCCTGGATCGTGGCGGTGACGGTGGATCCGGCGGGGGTGCCGCTCACCGCCGACCCGACGGTGTGGGCGGCGGGCGTCGAACTCGGCCGCCGGCTGATCGGCCTGTACACGTTCGGCGCGCGGTTCGGCCGTCCCGGCGACGGCAAGCCCCGACTGCCGGGCGGGCGGCGCCCGTTCGTGCGCGAGCCGATCCCCGCGCGCCCGGCGGGCGCGAGTTACGACGAGGAGACCCGTACGCTCCTGCTCGGCTCCGGCCGGATCGGTCCCGTCCCGCGCGAGGTGTGGGACCTGGGCATCCTGGAGCCGTGGATCGCGGCCCGTACCGAACCCCCGGGCGAGGGCCTGGAGCGCATTCGCGAACGTACCTGGTCGACCGACCTGACCAGCGAACTGATCGACCTGCTCCACGTGTTGGGCCTGCTCACCGACCTGACCGAGGAGCAGGCCGAACTCCGCATCCGGGCCGCCGCGGGCCCCACCCTCGACCCCGCCGCCCTGCTCCCACCCGCCCCCGCGACCCGCCGCCCACCCACGGTCCTGGACATCACCGAGGAGGGCCCCGGCGGCCAGGCCGTCCTGATCTGACCGATCGACAGCCGCGCTCAGCGGAAGAAGATCGAGGTGTCCAGCACGGCGTCGAAGGGGTCGGGTACCGGAATACGCCCGCCGAAGGGCACGGTGTGCCGCTCCTGGTATTTGCCGTCCGACGGGGACGCGAACAGCGTGACCTCTTGACGGAGCGGGTCGATCAGCAGGTAGAGCGGGATCGGACCGGAGGCATAGCCGAGCGGCTTGACCTCACGGTCGTCGTGTTGACTCTCCCGGCCGGCGGAGACAACCTCGACGACCAGGTGGACGACATCGGCGGGGAGCTTCCAGTCGTCGAAGTCCCAGTTCGCGTCTTCGTCGAAGACAACCATGTCGGGGACGTATCCGTCGCCACCGACGCCCGGAAGCATGATCGTGACGGGGGACATCGGAACGTCCATGCCTTCGGGAAGATTCGGTTCCAGGAACCGTGAGAACAGTCGGCGCAGCAGCCCTCCGTGCCCGCTGACAGGAGTGGGTGACATCACGATGCGGCCTCCGATCAGCTCCACCCGGACGGTTTCGGGTGCCTCTATCGACTCGAAGAGGGCAGCGATACCGGAGTCGGTGGACTGGGGGCCGTTGCTCATGTCGATGCCTCCTGTGGACGACTCTGAACGCCGCCCACCTTACCGAGGTACGAGGATCCACCTTCCCGATATGTGACAAACGGGAAGGTGCGACAGTGCGCGGGAGGCGCCGGGTTCAGATCGGGCGGGGTGTGTTCAGTTCCTTCGCGTTTTCGCCCATGATCATGGCTTTGGTTCGTTCGTCGAAGGGCTTGAGTTCGCTTTCGTAGTCCCGTGGGTTCGGGAGGCCCTCGATGTGCGGCCAGTCGGAGCCGAAGACGACGCGGGTGGGGCCCATCAGGTCGACCACCTCGACCAGGTCGTCCTCCCAGAACGGGTTGATCCACACGTGCCGCCTGAAGGTCTCCACCGGGTCCTCGGGGAACAGGCCGGGGATCTTGCGGCCGACCGAGCGCAGCTTGCGGAACAGGTCGCCGAGGAACTCGGAGCCGTTCTCCACCGAGACCACCCGCACGTTCGGGAAGCGCTCGAACAGGCGGTCCAGGATCAGCGACGCGAGGAAGTCGAAGATCGGCCGTTCCATCGTCCACAACATGGTCACCGACGGGCCGCCGCCGCCCTTGAAGTCGGTGCGCAGGCCCTGCTTGCGGCTGTAGCCGTTGGCCGAGTAGCCGCTGTCGCCCGCGTGCACGATCACCGGTACGCCGGCCTCGTTCACCCGGGCCCAGAACGGATCGAAGACCGGATGCCCGGGCGGGTACGGGCCGTCCGCCGTGTTCGGCGCCGCCGGGCGCATGCATACGATCCGGGCGCCGCCCTCCAGCGCGCGGTCGAGGTCGGCGAGCGCGGTCCGCGGGTCGGCGAGCGCGATGTACGGCGCGGCGAAGATCCGGTCCCGGTAGGCGTACCCCCAGTCCTCCTCCAGCCAGCGGTTGAAGGACGAGTACAACTGCCCGACCGCCGCGGGGTCGTGCGCCAGGGCCGCCTCGTAGACCATGCCCAGGGTCGGGAACAGCCAGATCCCGTCCAGGCCCTGATCGTCCATCACCGCCAGGCGCGCGTCCCGGTCGCGGTATTCCGGGCGGATCGGCTCACGTTCGCGCAGGTAGTCCAGCGGGTTGCGGCCGGAGGGGTTGCCGCGGAAGTACTCGGCCATCGCGCCGGCCTTGGCGATCGGGTCGAAGGTCGGATTGACCACGGCGTGGTTCACCGTGCCGCCGATCACGTGGTACTTGCGGCCGTTGATCTCGCACCACTGAATGACCTGCTCGCCCAACCTCGGGTCCAGATGGCGGGTGAAGGCGTCGATGGCCTCGTAGTAGTGGTTGTCGGCGTCGAAGACACGCATGGCGAAGACCCCCTCGGAGCGGCACGAACCCGGCACGAACCCGCACCGGACGCGACGGGACGCGAACCCGGACGCGGGTCGGGACCCGGTGTCCGGGGATTGTCGCTCGAATCGTGACACCGTTACAAGGTAAGGCTGTCTGTCTTTTTCATGGAGGGTCGAAAGACGGCGTGCCGGGGCAGGCGCAGGATGTCGACGGAGGACGGGGGGTGGAGATCCGGCGCAGGTGTTCCGCGCCGACGGGCCGGCGGGTGCCGGGGAACCGGGTGGCGCCGGACAGTCGGCCCCGGTGAGATCGGCGCCGCTGAGGGCGGTATCGCGCAGATCGGTGTCGGACAGGTCCGCGTCGCGCAGGTCGGCCGCCGCGAGCGAGGCGCCGCGCAGGTCGGCGCCGCTGGGCAGGCCCCCCGGCAGGCGGGCCGGGTCCTCGATCACCCCCAGGGACAACCGCCCGGCCCGCCCGGTGGACACGTGCTCGGCCGGCCACGAGCGCAGTGCGTACTCGACCCCGACCCGCGCCGTCCGCGCGTTCGAGGGGCGCGCGTCGCGGGTGGGCGCGCGAGTGCGGCCGGCGCCGGATCGTCGAGGACGTCGGGCACCGCGGTCGCGGTCAGCGCGCTCGGCGGCGTGGGTGCGCCGCGCTCCGGCCGCCGGGCGGTGAGCAACTCGTAGAGCACCACGTCGAGCGCGAACAGGTCGGCCCGGCCGTCGGGTTCGGTGTCCGGATCCAGTTGTTCCGGCGCCATGTACGCCGGGGTTCCGGCGGCGAAGCCGGTGCGGGTGAGGCGGCGGGAGTCCATCCCGCAGGAAGCGGGACATGCCGAAGTCGAGCAGCTTGATCGCGCCAGACGGTGTGACCATGATGTTCGCCGGCTCGATGTCGCGGTGCAGCAGACCCGCGGCGTGCGTGGTGTCCGGCGCCTCGAGCACCTGGCGGGCCCAGTCCAGGAGCACCGGGATCGAGGGCAGCCGACCCGACGCGATGACGTCGTACAGCGTGCGGCCCTCGACCAGTTCGAGCACGAGGAAGACCGTGCCGTCCTCGTCCCGACCGTAGTCGTGCACGTCCACGACGCGCGGGCAGGCGATCCGGGCGAGCGCGCGGGCCTCGTGCGCCAGGCGCTCGGCCTCGCGCGGATCACCGTACGCGGGCGGAAGCGTCTTCAATGCCACGGACCGCCCGAGTGACTCGTCGACCGCGCGCCAGACCACGCCCATCGCGCCCCGGCCCAACGCCTCGACGAGCCGATACCGGCCCGCCGACACCTTCGCCACGGTGGCTCCCTGTGCGCACGTTTCCTCGGGGACGACGATCGACCCGGGGCCGGCGGGCTGCGCGTCGCGTGCCACGCGCCGAAGTTCGGTCCCTGCAAGGATGATTGCCGCCGGGCGATCGGCTCCGCAGCGAGTTTCCCGAACGGGTGATCGGTGGCTTTGCGCCACGGGGCGCCACCGGTCGCCGTGGGTCGCCACGGGTCGACCCCGGTTCCCGCGGGCGGGTGCCGGCCGCCGGCGTACCTCGCAGCACCAGTCGTGGCCGACGGTTCGGGACCGGCGGCCGCCCGGATCCGGAGGCGGACCATGCGCCATCAGTCCACGAGCATCGTCGCGGCGTGCGGCGGATGCGGCGCCTCGATCCGCCGTTGGTTGACCCAGGAGATCGTCGACGGCCGGCCGGCCTGGGACGACAGCTATCAGTGCGGCGCCTGTGGGTTGGTGAGCGACGACTGGGGACGCGAGCCGACGCCGGCGGTGATCCGCGCCGCACTGATCGCCGAGCACGGGCTCGCGCACCTGGTGGTCGACGCCGGCGGCGCGGGGCCGGGCGGCCCTCGGGTCCGGGTGCTCAAGGTGTTCCGGGACGAGTTCCCGGTGGACCTCGCCACCGCCGGCCGGATGGCCGCGGACGCGCTGGACAACGGCTGGGCGGGCACCCGGGTCGAGGTCGAGCACCTCGCGCGGCTGCTGCGCGACGCGGGCGTCGTGGCCCGGGTCCTCCCGGGCGGGTGACGCGCGTTGGGCCGAAGGGGGGAACGGCACGCGCGGCGCCGGCCCCGAGCTGCCCGGGCCGGCTAGCGTGGTCGGGTGAGCAGACACCGAAGGCTCCGCGCGACGTCGCCGGCGGTTGTGCTCGGCGTGGCCGTGCTCACCTCGATCGCCACACCGATCGGTGCCGCCGCGGCGCCGGTCCAGGCCGGTTCGGCGCTCGCGCGCGGGTCGGCCGAGGTACGTCTGCGCCCGATCCCGCCGCCGCTGTCGCCGCTTCCGACCGATCACCCGCTCCGGCCCGGCATCCGACTCCCCAACACCGACACGGTCGGCGCGGCGCGCTGCCCGGACTCGAACCCGGCGACCGCGGCGGACCCGCTCGGCGCGGGCCGGCCGGACACCGCCACGCTGCGCGAACGGGCCCGCGTCCCGGGCGCCGAACCGGCCCGGGACGACTGCCGGGGCCTGCGGGATCCGGGCCGGCGCGCCGATCCGGGCGCCGCGCCGCATGTGTCGTCCGCCGTTTCGACCGGGTCGGGGGCCGATCGAGCCGGTGCCGGGTCGCTTCGTCACCCGGCGGGCGCCCCCCGCCCGGCGGCGGCCGGCAAGCCCCCGCGTCGCGCCAAGCCCCCGGGCAGCCGCGAGGGCGCGGCCAAGGACCGAGGCGCCGCCGCCAAGCGGGCGGTGCACGACGGACCCGCGGTGATCGCTCGCAGAGCGATCACCGACCATGTGGCGAACACCGGCTCGGCGCCGGTGTTGCCGCTGAGCGTGGCGGCCGGCCTTCTGCTTCTCCTCGGCGGCTTCCTGCTCGCCGCCGCTCGCCGCCGCGACTGACCTCTGCGCCGGTCGGGCTCCGGCGCGTGGCTCGATTCCCCGCCGAGCAGCACGCCGCCGGCACCGCATCCGCGCTTTGGGCTCCTCGCCGCGCTCGCCGCGCTCGCCGCCCCGGCGAAACACGCGAATGGAACAATCCTGCGGGCTTCTCCACGGCACGCCGATGCGCCACGGCACCGGGTGCCGCGGTGTTCGGCATCGCGTTCGAAGTCCCGCCTCAGCGCGACGAACAGCCCCGCACCGCCTCGATCAGTCCGAGTGCCCGTACGTCCGTGTGCAGGGGCGACCGGCCGTTGGTCACGTACGCGAAGGCCAGTCCCGCCGCCGGGTCGGCGAACGCCAACGGGCCGCCGCTGCCCGGGTGTCCGAACGCGGCGGGATCGCGGGAGACGCCGAAGAACGCGGTCTCCGGCTTCATGAAACCCAGGCTGAACGCGGTGTGGTCGCCCAGGATGCGGTCCCGGCCCTCGACCACCGTGCGGGTCACCTCGGTGACGGTCGCGGGGGAGAGCAGCCGCACACCGTCCAGCGTGCCGCCTCCGGCGAGCATCGCGTACACCCGGGACAGCGCCCGGGCGTTGGTCACGCCGAGCCCGGAAGGCACCTCCCACCCGAGCACGTCCGGATCGTGATCCGCACCGGGGGCGGCGAGTTCGGGCAGCGCGAGCATCGCCCGGCCGAGATCGGAGCCGAGGTCGAGCAGACCGGGGTCCATGGGGGCGAGGGTGGTCAGGTGCGCGAGCCGGGGCACGACGGTCGCCGGCAGGCCGATGTGCGCGTCGACGCCGAGCGGGCCGGCCACCTCCTCGGCCAGGAACGCGCCCACCGTGCGGCCGTCCACCCGGCGGATCAGCTCGCCCGCGTAGAAGCCCCAGGTCACCGCGTGATAGCCGTGTGCCGTTCCGGGCTCCCACACGGGCCGCTGGGCGGCCAGCGCGTCGGCCAGCGCGTTCGGTACGGCCACCTGGTCGAGCGTGATCGGCTCGTCCAGGAACGGCAACCCGGCCTGATGCGACAGCAGTTGGGCGACCGTCACGGCACGTTTGCCGGCCGCCGCGAACTCGGGCCAGTAGCGGCACACCGGCTGCGCGGGATCGAGGAGGCCGCGATCGATCAGCACCGCCAGGCACGTCGCGACCAGGCCCTTGGTGACCGACCAGACCACCTGCACGGTGTCCGGCTCCCAATCGCGTCCCGTGTCCGGTTCGGCCAGTCCGCCCCACAGGTCCACCACCGGCGCCCCGTCCAGATGGACCGCGAGCGCGGCGCCCACCTCGCCGTTGATCGCGAAGTTCTCCTCGAACGCGGCCTGTACGGGCGCGAATCCGGGCGCGACGAAACCGTCGACGTGCATGGTGTGGTCCTTTCGCGAACGCTCGGGGTCCCCCACCGGCGTCGGCGTGGTCGGCAGCCGTCGCCTCGTCAGTTTCGGGGGGTGACGCCTTCCAGCACGAGCGCCGTGAATTGGGCTTCCAGTTCGGGCAGGGTGCGGTCGATGCCGGACTTCCAACCGGCGGTGAGCCACAGTGGATAGGCCAGGTAGCGGTAGACCAGCTCCGGATCCAGATCGGCGCGGAACTCCCCGGACTCGATGCCCTCCTGAAGGGTGTTCAGCCACAGGTCGCGAACCCGGGCACCGTCCGCCGCCAGATGCGCGAAGCGCGGCAGTGTGGCCAGGTAGGCGTAGTCCCGGACGTACATCGTGGCCGCGTCGGGGTGGTGCTCTATGGTGCGGAACGCGGCGTGCACGAGTCCGCGCAACCGGTCGCTCGAGGTGCGCGCGTCGGCGAACGCCTCGTCGTACCAGGTCGACAGGTCGCGCATCGCGCCGGTGAGGATCTCGTCGATCAGATCCTCTTTCGAGCCGAACCAGTGATAGATGCTGCCCGCGAGAATCCCCGACGCGTCGGCTATCTCGCGCACCGTCGACGCGACGACTCCCTTGCGGGCGAACAGCGTTGCCGCCTCGGACAGGATCACCTCCCGGCGCGGAAGTGCTTCGGGTTCCGTCTTCCTGCGTGACATGAGCGCCCGTTCTCGGTCCGGCGGGTGGATGCGGCTGCGTCGTGCGGTGCGTGCAGCCTAACCGCAGGTGGAGCGGTTGCCGTTGATCGGTGGGGGATTGCCTTCAGGGAGAACCGAACTGCCTATCTAACATTTGTTAGATTGTGCTGAACCTTCTACGCCAGTTCTCGAATCGCTGTCAAGGCCCTTGCGGGCAAAGGGCGTTGCGGTCTAGCTTGTGCCGCATCCGGGACTCCGTGGGGGATGGCCGGGCGGGGAGACGACGCGAGAGGCGTTGGCTCCCATGGCTCGATGGACGGCACGCACGGCGCATGCCGTGCGCACGACACGCACCACCAGAGCGGCACGAGCAGGCCGAGGACCCGCCGGGAATCGATTCCGGACGGGCGGCCCCGTCGTGTCCGCTCGCACCGCGCCGGTCACCGGCGTTTGCGGCGGTGCGTCGACCGAGCTCCCGGCACTCGTGCACGGTGCGGTCTGACCATGGTCACCTTCGTCGCGCCGTTCGCCGCCCCCGCGGTGTCCGGCCGCCTCGGGGCCGATCCGGGCCGACTCCGGCTCGCCGGGCGTAGGTTGCCCGGTCGCTCGGGTGCGCCGTCATCCCTCGTTCCGACTTCGGTGTTCGCGACGCGTCCCGATCGGGTCGTGCTCGGGTGCGTCGACCGGGCCGGGGGCGGCCGGTTGCTCCGAACCAGTACCAACCATGTGTCGTGGCCGGGAGGTGACGCCGGGTCAGGAGGGGAGTCGGCGTCTGTCCGGTTCGCGGAGGTTGTCCCGGATACGTCCGGGTCGGTATCGGACGGGGTGGGGGAGCCCTGTTCGAGCGCCGATCCGGCTTCCGGATCGGCCTCCGATACGGGTGGCGCGCGGGTGGGGGGTGACGCCGTGTCAGGTATGGCGTCCGGTCCCGTGCGCTGCCCGGGGGAAGGGTCCGACGCCGGGGCGTGCCCGCATGCGCGCCTCGGCTCGGGCCCCGGAAAGCCGCGCGGCCGGGGGGCGGCCGTCGCGGCGCGGCAGGTGTTGCTTGGGGAAGCGACACTCGCGGGCCCGCCCGCGCGGGTGCGAACGACCGTTGCACACGCGCGGGATCCGGGCCATGCCAAGGGGGGCGACCATGCCTGACCCGGCGCGCCGGTACGTCCCGGGGCCCGAGCCGGTCCCGGCCGTCGCGTCCGATCAGGCGCGACGACCGGTCCTGCAGGTCCGGGACATCCGGGTGGACTTCGGCGCATTACGCGCCGTGGACGACGTGTCCCTGACGGTGGATCGCGGCGAGGTGCTCGGCGTGATCGGCCCGCGGGGCAGCGGCAAGACCACGCTGCTCAACGCGATCACCGGGGTGGTGCCGGCCGGCGGCGAGTTGTTCGTGGACGGCCGGCCGGTCCGCCTGGGCAGCCCCGAACGCTCGCGCGGGGCCGGCCTGGTCCGGATGTTCCAGACCCCGCAGCCGGTTCGCGCGTTATCCGGCGCGGACAGTGTCGTGCTCGCCGGCTCCGAGACCCGACACCGGCTGCTGCTCGCCTCGTGGTTGTTACGCCCGATGATGGCGCGGGTCGAGCAGGAGCGCAGACCCGGCGGGCCGGCCGCGCCGGGTCGGGCGGGCCCGCGCGGTCGCCCCGAGCGGAACGCGGGCGTGCTCACGTACGGCGAACGACGGCTCCTGGACATCGCGCGCGGCATGGTGGCCGTACCGCGTGTGCTGCTGCTGGACGAGCCGAGCGCCGGATTGACACCGCGCGAGACGGAGGCCCTGCTGCTGCTCCTGCGCGGTGTCGCGGCGGACGGCGTGGGGCTGCTCGTGGTGGATCACGAGAGCGACTTCGTCGACGCGGTGTGCGATCGGGTCACCCTGTTGGAATCCGGCCGCGTGGTTGCGGAGGGCACGCCGGCCGAGGTGCGACGGGACCGTCGCACCATGGACGCCTGTTCGGGAGGGCACGCGTGATGACCGAGACCGAGTCGCCGCACGCCGAGATGAACACCGTCGGCGCGATCGGCGCGATCCACGACATCGACGAGATCGAGGAAAACGGCGGGATCGAGGAAGACGACGGGGTCCGTGGGATCCCGAACGGGGGAACAACAATGACGCACACGCTGCTCGAAGGCGCCCGGTCCGCGGTCGACGGTCTGCCCGGCGACCTCGGGGCCCTGCCCTACGAACCCGACGCCCCGCGCACCCAGACCAGGCTCGTGGCCACGACCGCCGCGAAGCCGGACCCGCGCGGGCCGCGCGTCTCCCGCCGGATCACCCGCGCGCGGCACTGGATCCGGCTGCGCCGGGCGTAGCCCGGACGGCGGTCGTATCCGCCCGGGCCCGGCGTGTCACGCCAGGGCGCGCGGATCGGTCCGCCCGACAACCCCGGCGCGCGGATCGGTCCGGCCTACAACCCCGGCGCGCCCGGCGGGTACTTGATCGCGTTCTTGACCATCTTGTCCCGCAGCGCCTGCGCCGGGTCGATGCCGAGCTGCCCCGCGAGTCCGAGCAGGTAGGCGAGGACGTCCGCGATCTCCTCCCGGACATGCTCGCCGCGCTCCGGATCCGACATCACGTCGGCGGCCTGCTCGGCAGTCAGCCACTGGAAGATCTCCACCAGCTCCGCCGCCTCCACACTCAGCGCCATCACCAGGTTCTTCGGCGTGTGGTACGGCTGCCAGTGCCGCTCGGCGGCGAAGGCGGCGAGCGCGGCGGTCAGTTCGGCGAGTTCGGAATCGGCCGGGGGAGTGGTGTCCATGCCCCATGCCTACCGCATCCGACGCGCCCCGGTCGCACCGGTGGTGTCACCCCGGCGAGGGAGAATGGCCGCGGGGTATGTCCGGCCGGTCCGGCCGCCCCGACCGCCGTCGTCCGCCCTGGAAGGTTCGCATGAGGGTCGCCACCTGGAACATCAACTCGATCGGGGCCCGGCTGCCCAAGCTGCTGGAGTGGCTGGAGCGGGCCGCGCCCGACGTGGTGTGTCTGCAGGAGCTCAAGTCCACACCCGAGGCCTATCCGAGCAAGGAACTGGAGGAGGCCGGCTACACGTCGGCCGTCAACGCCGGTGGGCGCTGGAACGGTGTCGCGGTGTTGTCCAAGGTCGGCCTGGCCGATGTCACCCTCGGGCTGGAGGCCGGTCCGGGCTTCCCCGAGGTCGACGGCCCGCACGAGGCTCGGGCGATCTCCGCGACCTGCGGCGGCGTCCGGGTGTGGTCCGTGTACGTGCCCAACGGCCGCGAGGTGGACAACCCGCACTACGCCTACAAGCTGGAGTGGCTGAGCGCGCTGCGCACCGCGGTCGCCGCCGACGCGGCGGGCTCGCGACCGTTCGCGGTGCTCGGCGACTTCAACGTCGCGCCCACCGACCGCGACGTGTGGGACATCTCGCTGTTCGGCGAGAACTCCACCCACGTGACGCAGGCCGAGCGGGACGCGGTCACCGCGTTGGAGGGCGTGGGACTGCGCGAGGTGATGCCCCGGGCGCTGAAGTACGACGTCCCGTTCACCTACTGGGACTACCGCGAGCTGGGCTTCCCGAAGAACAAGGGCATGCGGATCGACCTGGTCTACGGCAACACGCCGTTCGTCACCGCGACCACCGACGCCTACGTCGACCGCGAGGCCCGCAAGGGCAAGGGCACCAGCGACCACGCGCCGGTCGTGGTGGACCTGGACGTGTAGCCGCCGGCCACCCGGTCCCGGAGCCGGCCGCGCGTCGTCTCCGGGACCGGCCGCCGGTACGGATCCCGCCGGCAGGACCACGGCTGCTACAGATACAACCCCTCGCCATCGTGCCGGGGCCGCTCGACCTCGACCGGCGCCGCGCCGTTGCGCAGCGCGTACAGCTCCGCGAGGGTCGCGTGCGTGCCGATGCCGTCGGCGGTGCCGAGCCACTCGCGCGCCTCGGCGAAGTCCAGCGGGCCGACGTCGATCTGGGCCAGGCAGCGGCCGGGGCGCACCACCGCCGGGTGCAATCGGCCGAGGTTCTCGTTGGTCGTGATCGCCACCATCACGTTGCGGCCCTGACCGAGCAGACCGTCGGTGAGGTTGAGCAGCCGGGACAGCGCCTGACCGGCCGAGCGCTTGGCCTCGCCGCGGATGAGCTCGTCGCAGTCCTCCAGGACCAACAACCGCCACCGCTGCTTCTTGGACTTGTCGTGCGTCTCCTCGTCCTCGTCGCCGCGCCCGATCGCCACGTCCATCAGGTAGCCGGTGTCGCCGAACAGCGCCTCGGGATCGAGTACGCAGTCCATCCGGCACCAGTCCTGCCACGAGCGGGCCAGCGCGCGCAGGGCCGTGGTCTTGCCGGTGCCGGGCGGACCGTGCAGCAGAATCAATCGCCCGGACACGTCGTCGGGCGTCACCTTCATCAGTCGGTCGAACGCGCCGGCGGTCGGCGCGGTGTAGTTGCGCCGGATGTCCTCCCACGGCGCGGCGGTGATCGCCCGGGTGGTGCGGTACGGGCCGCGCCGGGCGGAGAAGTACCAAAAGCCCATCGCGACGGCCTCGTCCTTGGGCGGCGGATCGGCCGCCGCTCCCTTGACCGCCTTCTTCAGCACCGCGCGGCCGACCTTCTCGTCGACGGCGGTCACGGTGACCTCGCCGCCACCGCTGCGCCAGCGCACCGAGCGCAGGGTCCAGCCGTCGCCGACGGCGAGCTGGGAGGAGCGGTCGTCCTCCTCGACGGCGCGGACCACCTTGGCGCCGCGCGGCACGAGTCGGGCGCCGGGCTTGACCCGGTCCAGGCGGGTGGTCCTGGCCCACGGCTGGGCGCCGGTCACGAAGGCGGCGAGGGCGAGCCCGTCCACGGCGTCGTAGGGGGTGTCCGCGTCGTCGAGTCCGAAGACGAAGGGCAGCAGCGTCGAGGGGTCGTCACCGGCTGAGCTCGGCGCCCCATCCGATGGGCGGGACGTCTGGCGAGGCATCGACATGAATTCGATGATCCGGTGCCCCGGGCCGTCCGTACAGAGGTTTTCGCGTAGCGCTTTTTCCCGACCGGGCGGTGCCGGCCGGGGTTCGAGGACCGGGTTCAGGCGTCGTAGACCGCGTCGAACGCGGCCAGCGCGGTGGTGATCGCCTCGTCGCGGGTCAGGCCGAGCCGGTGTGCCCGGTGGGCGTACTCCAACGCGGCCTCGCTCGCGGCCCGGTGTGCGGTGTCGCCGACGGCGGCGACGAAGCTCCCGGAACGACCCCGGGTCTCGATCACGCCGTCGGCCTCCAGTTCGCGGTAGGCGCGGGCGACGGTGTTGGGCGCGAGGCCGAGGTCGCCGGCCAGGCCGCGTACGGTCGGCAGCCGGGTGCCGGCGGGCAGCGTGCCGGCCCGGGCCTGCTCGGCGAGCTGGGCCCGAATCTGCTCGAACGGCGCGACGGGCGAGGCCGGATCGACGGTGATCACCATGGCCGCGAGCCTAGGGCCTGGCGGTGCGGCCCGGCGGCAGCACGGCCGCGCGCCCGGAGCCTGGCTGTGCGGCCCGGCGGCGGCATGGCCGAGAGTCAGGCCGCCTGCGCCGGGCACCACAGCCAGGATCCGGGCGCGGCACCGGTGTCGGAGCCGGGCACGTCGCCCGATCGTGGGGCCGGGTCAGGACGCGTCGACCGTGGTGACCGGATCGCTCACCCGCTGCCCGGTCGGTGCTCGGGACAACGTCCTGACCTCGGGGATCACGAACACCGCGAGCACCAGCACGACACACGCGCCCGCGCAGGCCCACAACATGTTCGGGTAACCGAAGGCGTTGCCCGCCGGGCCCGCCAGTGCGGTGCACGCGGGGGCCAGGGCCATCGAGCCGAGCCAGTCGTAGGCCGAGACGCGGGCCACGTACTCGGGCGGGATCTCCTGGTGCAGGGCCGACATCCAGCACACGCCGAACACCTCCATGCCCACCCCGCAGACGAACATCGACAACGCGAGCAGCGGCCACGGCGCGGGGATCGCGAGCGCGACGAAGGTCGGCGCGACCGGCAGGAGGCCCCAGTTGCCCACCCGAAGCAGTCGGCGCGGCCGATACCGCACCTGGATCAGACCGCCGACCAGGGCGCCCAGGCCCAGCGCGCTCAGCGCCACCCCCCACGGCCAGGCCGCGCCCCAGTGCTCCTCGGCCACCAACGGCCCGTACACCGTCTCGCCGGCGGTCATCACCCCGTTCAGCAACGCGAACTGCAGCACGATCCCCCACAACCAGCGCCGCGCCACGAACGCCCGCCAACCGTCCACGAGTTGCCGCAAGACCGAGTCGTCCTCGACCGGCCCGGACGCGGGCAACCGCATGAATAGCCGCAGCATTGCGGCCGACACGAAGCAGGCGGCGTCCAGCACGAGCACCACCCCGGGCCCGATCGTGGTGGTCAGCGCCCCGCCGAGCGCCGCCCCGCCGATCTGCGAGCCGGTCGCCGCGACCCGGTACGCGGCCAGTGCCGGCCCGGCGTGCTCGGCCTCCATCGAGGCGAACAACAAGCCCTGTGCGGCGGGCAGATACAGCGCCTGCGCCGAACCGCCGATGCCGGAGAGCAGCATCATCACCCACAGGCGGGTGCCTCCGGTGAGCACGTAGACCCCGAACACACCCTGGGACAGCGCGTTCGCGATGTTGGCGAGCACCATCACGTGATGCCTCGGGAAACGATCCGCGATCACACCGCCCAGCAGCAGGAAGCCGACCAGCGGCAGGGTCCGCGCGGCGGCCACGAACCCGACACCGGTCCCGCCGCCACCGGCCTCCAGCACCGCGAAGGCCGCAGCGATCAGCGCCCCGGAATTACCCAGCCCGGTGACGAAGGTGGCCCCGGTCTGCAACACATAGTTGCGGCTCGCCCACGTGGGCAGCGCAAGTCGGCTCGACATTCGTGACTATCGGCACAAACACCGGGCCGCTGTCGAATGATTTCCGGGACACCCGTCGGCGACCGGGCCGGTTGCCGCGCCACGACCCCGGCACGGGAAGGCGGAAGTGCGCGGCGCCGCGGGCGCGGCTGCGGCACGGTGGACCCGTCGAACCCAGCGTGGTCACACGCTCGCCGAAGGGGGAATCCGTGTCCGACATACCGTCGATCCGGGCGTTGTTCGCCGTGGATACCGAGAGGTTCACGCATCACCGCCGGGACCCGGACGACGAGCCGCACGTCGGCGGCTCGGCCCGGGGCGTGTGAGATGAGCCTTCCCGACGAGCGGCCGCTCGACCCGGCCGCCTCGGCTCGCGCCGTCCCGCCGCGCGAGGGCGCCGCCGGACCCCTGCGGTCCGAGCGGCGGATCGACCCGGCACAGGTCGACCGGGACCGAGCGGATGGTGAGGGGCGATATGAGGACCGGCTGGACACGGACCGGCCGGACGAGGACCTCGTGCGTCCGGACGCGGCCGGCACGGTGATCGTCAACCTGGACGGCACGACCGGGACGCACGTCTTCGGCGCACGGATGTTCGCGGACCTGACCTCCGGGGCCGGCCCCGGCAGCGCGGGCCGGTTGCGGCAGGCGCGCGAGGGTCCGATCTGGCCGGAGGAGAGCGAGTTCGTCCGGCGCACGTTCGTGCCGCCGAAGGGCTACCTGCGCGCCCGCAGCATGATGGCCCGCCACCTGATCCTGCTCACCGGCGAGGCGGAGTCGGGCAAGCGCACACTGGCCCTGCACCTGATGCAGGACCAGTACGCCGGGAAGGTGATCGCGCTCGACCCGGACGAGGACCTGACCACCCACCGGATCCAGCGCGGCCGGGGTTATGTGGTCGACTCCGCCGCCGCGGACCCGCTTGCCGGCTACGCCCGCCACGACCTCGAACTGCTGCGCGGTCGCCTGGTCGAACGCGACAGCGTGCTCGTCGTGACCGCGGTCGCCACCGCCCCGGTGCTCGCCCTGTGGGCACCCTGGCACGTGCCGTGTGAACGTCCCGACCCGCTCCAGGTGCTGCACAGCCACCTCGCCCACCACCTGGGTCGGGACTGGGAGCGCCGCCACCTGGACCTGGTGGACGAGGACATCGCCGAACTGGTGCGTGCCGACGGGGGCCGTCCGGACCGGGCCTCGGCCGTCGCCGGCGACCTGGCCGATCTGGCCGACGGCAGGTTCACCAGGACCGAGGTGCTGAACGTGCTGCGCGATCGCGACCACGCGGCCGTGGCCGGCTGGCTGCGGGCGCATCCCGGGCGCGCCGACTGGGCGCTGATGATCGCGGCGGCGGTCTTCGAGGGGCACGACTACGGCATCGTCACCGAGCGCGCGGGGGCGCTGCGCGAGACGCTGACCGAGCGGCTGCCGACCGGGGCCGAGGAACCGGCCGAGGACTGGCCGCCACGGGCCCGGGCGGCCCGGTTGGACCTGATCGACGCGACCACGATCGCCGCCGACGCGACGCGTGACGGTGCCCGCTACCGGCTCGACGTGGTCGCCTTCGACCGACCGCACTGGGCGGCGTCGGTTCGGGCGCACGTGTGGGACGCCTACCCGGACCTGCGCGACCCGCTGCTGGACTGGTTGGCCGCGACCCCGCGGCATCCGCCGGACGTCCACCGGGTCGCGGCGCGCGCCGTGGGCGACCTGATCGCGACCGGCCGCGGGCACCGGCCGTTGGCGCCGGTGCTGCGCTGGGTCCGGGACGACGCCAGGCGCGCGATGGCGGTGCCGGCGTTGCGGGCGGCGGCCCAGGACGCGGTGGTGGCCACCCAGGTGCGGCGCCTGTTGGCGGACTGGAGTCGGGACACCACCCGCTCGGGGCTGCGACTGATGGCGGCCCGGGCGTACCCGGGGCTGGCGTCGGTCTATCCCGGCCGGACGTTGACGGATCTGCTCCGGCTCGCCCGGACGGGGGACCGCGCGGTGGCGGCGGCGGCCCGGGAGGGTCTCGCGGCGCTGTGCCGGGACGGCATGCGCGCCGAGTCGGTGCTGGAACGGGTGGAGGACTGGGAGGAGGCGCGGGCCGCCGCCGAGGTGGCGGCCGTCCTGGTCGGCGAGGACGCCGACGGCGAACTGTTGACCGGCGAGCGATTCCTGGCCGTGGTCCGGCACGCGGTGTGCGATCGGGACGCATACCCGGTGGTGGCCCGGCTGTTCACCGACCTGCTCGGCACCACGCGGGGCGACTCGACCCGCGCCGCGGCGCTGCGCGCGTCCTTCGTGCTGCTGTTTCGCACCGGCCGTGGCCGCGGCCACGGACTGGAACGCCTCGCGTACGACCTGACCCGGCTGGCCCACCGGGGGCTGCCCGACGGCGGCGTGATCGACATCAAGGTGCTCGAACCCGCCATCACCGCGTTCGAGGAGCCGCCGACCCGAGCGAACGGGGGAGCAAGCGCATGACCGACGACCGGATTGCCCTGGTCCGGCCCGCCACCGGCTCGCGCATCCTGACCTACCTCCGCCATCGGTTCGGGTCGCCCGCCGATCATGTGCTCGTGGTCCCGTCGAGCGCGAAGCCGGGACCGACCCTCGCGGAGGTGCGCAAGGCGCGCGAGCTGTGGTGGGTGGCGGTACGCGAGTTCGCCGACATCCGCGAGTTCGAGCTGCGGGCCGGACCGGACGGCGAGCGTGCCTGTCGGGTGCAGGTACAGCTGCACTGGTGGGTGCACGACCCCGGAACGGTCGCGCGTCTTCGCCCCGTGGACGCGGTCGCCTTCATTCGCCGTGACGTGGAGAACCGGATCCGCAAGGCGATGGCCGTGTCGCACGACGCCGACGAGGGCCGGGTCCAGGACGAACTCGATCTTGTGGCGGCTCAGCCGACGGTGCTGGCGGAATACGGACTCGGCTATCGCCCGGCGGGCGCGATCCTGCTTGCCGAGCCGATTCCGGACAATATCCGGGACGCGCTCGACCAGGCGCGCTGGGCGGTGCCTCTGGAAAAGGAGCGACAGCGGCTCACCCGAATGCGGCTGGATTTTCACCAGGCGCTGATTCGAGAGGGGCCGAAGGCGCTGATCGCGTACTGGCTGACCCGGTTTCCCGATCGAATCGAGGCGGTGGTGGAGCACCTGGATCGCCGTGATTCGGCCGCGGCCGCGGATTCCACCCTGAGTACCGAACTGCTCGCGTTGCTCGGCGACGCCGACGACTTCGAGCGCAATCAACTACGGAAGGCGATCGTGGCCGGCCTTGCCGCGTCCGGGCCGCGTGGCGTGGAGGTGCTGCGCGGCCTGGGCCTGTGGGACGACCTGGTCGAACGCGGTTCGGACGCGAGAGACGAACCAAAATCGGGCGGATAGCGAAATCGAGCACGACCAGGGGCCGCACACCCATGGTGGTGTGCGGCCCCTGCGGTCCGGCTGTTTCGCGTCGACGTTCCGCCGGCTGTTATTCCCTCCGGCCTGTCGCTCCGCTCGAAGCCTTGCCTAACGCTCTTCGCGGAACAGTACGTGCTTTCCGGCGGCCGGGTCGTACTTGCGCAGGCTCATCCGGTCGGGGTCGTTGCGCCGGTTCTTTCTGGTCACGTAGGTGAAACCGGTCCCGGCGGTGGACCGAAGTTTCACGATCGGACGAAGCTCACTGCGAGCCATGGACGCCTCCCGGAGTTTCGAAGTGTGTCCCGATGGCTGCTTCAAGGCATTGGGACGACCGGTTATTCCACGGCTTCCACGCGGGGGAGGGTCACCCCGTCGGCGCGCGTCGGGTAGGCGCGCGGCATCGGCCGGCGGGGCGGTGGCGGGGGATCGAGGACACGCTCCGGCGACCGCGAGATCGCCCCGGAAACCCCGGGCGCGGTGGGGGTGCGCGATGCGATGCTGGCCCGGTGAATCGATCGGACGTGCTGCTTCAGATCCCCGCCGAGTTGCAACAGTTCCTGCCGCCGAGGCTGCGTGGACTGCCGGTGACCATCCCCGCCGACGGGGATTCGACCCTCGGGCACCTGGTGGAATCCGCCGGACCGCCGCTGCCCGAGGTCGGCGCGCTGCTGGTGGACGGTCGCGAGGTCGGGCCGGGGCATCGACCGGCCGGCGGCGAGGTCGTGGACGTGCTGCCGATCCGGCGCCCGCAGGCCATCCCGGAATTCGCCGACGCGCCGCCGCGCTTCCTGCTCGACGTGCACCTCGGCGCGCTGGCCCGTCGGATGCGTCTGATCGGGATCGACACGGCCTATCACAACGACTGCGACGACCCGACCCTGGTGATCCAGGCCAACGCCGAGCGGCGGGTGCTGCTCACCCAGGACCGCGGTCTGCTCCGGCGCAAGAACCTGTGGTTCGGCGCGTACGTGTACGGGATCCGCGCGGACGGCCAACTCGACGACCTGCTCCGCCGGTTCGCGCTGCCGCTCGCACCCTGGACGCGCTGTACGGCGTGCAACGGCGAGTTGCGGGCGGCGACGCGCGAGGAGGTCGAGTCCGAGGTCGAGGCGGGCACGCTGGACCGGGTGGACGCGTTCGCCCGATGCCGCGCGTGCGACCGGGTGTACTGGCACGGTGCGCACGGCGGTCACCTGGACGAGATCGTCGAGGCCGCACGGCGCACCGTCGCGGGCATCCGCTGACGGTCGCCGCGCACGGCTGCGACCGGTCGCGGACAGCAACCGTGCCCTGTCGCGGCCCCGCGCCGATGGTTACGGTCGGGGCATGGATGCTCGCACCGGCAGGCGCTGCCACACCGTACTGAATCCGCTGCATTCGCTGGTCTACTTCGCGCCCGAGGCCGACTCCGAGTTCGTCGCGGTCGGGTTGCGGAAGGGACGGATGGGCTACTTCGCGTCCCGGGCCGCGCCGATGGGGGCGGTCGGTGCGGCCACCGTCCGGGCGACCTTCTACAACTTCAGCCCGGTGCTGATCGGCCGGCACATCCCGGCGGCATGGGCGCTGGCCACGCCGGAGGCGGTATACGCGGCGCGACTGCGGGTGGTCGACCAGGCGCTGCGCCGGGTCCTCGGCGAGGACCTGGTGCGCTCGGCGGAACTGCGCGAGGCGGCCGAACTGGCGCTGTCCTGCGCGTGGGCGGGCGGCCCGGAGGCCCGGCCGCTGTACGCGGCGCACGCCGAACTCGACCCGCCCGACCCGGCGGTGCAGCCGCACGTCGCGCTGTGGCACGCCGCCACGCTGATCCGCGAGTATCGCGGCGACGGGCACCTGGTGGCCCTGGTCGAGGCCGAACTGGACGGCATCGAGGCGCTGTTCACGCACACCGCGACCGGGCGCGGGTTCGTCCCGGAGTTCGCGATCGGCAATCGCGGTTGGACCGTCGAGCAGTGGGAGGCGGCCCGCGACCGGCTGGCCACGCGCGGCCTGGTCGACGCGGCCGGCGCGCTCACCGACGCGGGGCGCGAGTTGCGTCGTTCCGTCGAGGAACGCACCGATCGCCTCGGCCTGGCCCCGTTCCACCACCTCGGCGACACCGACACCGCCCGCCTCACCGACCTGGCCGCGATGCTCACCGGCACTGCCCTGGCCAACGGCGCGTTCCCGCCGGGCGTCTTCGCGACGCCGAAGGGCTGACCCGGGCGGCAACGCCGACCCGAGGCCGGGCCGGACCCGACGCGGGGTCCGGCCCGGCCCATCCGGTGCCCGATCGAGGACGAGGCCGGATCGGGCACCGACACCCCGCGTCGGCACCTCGCCTCGGCACCCGCCTCGGCACCCCGCCTCGACGTCAGCGAACCCGACCCCGGGCCCGCAGCGGTACGGACGGCAACGCGGGCGCGTCCATCCGCGGCCCGTCGTAGCCGTTCACCGTGCCGAAGTCGGACCCGTTCGCCCACGCCGTGCGCGCGGCGGTGACCTCCTCGCCCGTGCGCGCCACGAAGTTCCACCACATCACGATCTCCTCGGCGAAGGGCTCGCCGCCGAGCAGCATCAGGTCGGCTCCGTTCGTCGACCGGATCGAGAGCGAGGTCCGCCCGCAGCCCAGATACAGCAGCCCGCCGGGAGCGAGCGGCACGCCGTCCACCTCGGCCTCGCCGGACATCGACATCACCGCGTACTCGAAGTCCGGCTCCAGCGGCGGCCGTACGTCCGTGTCCGGCGCCAGGGTCAGGTCCGCGCCGACCAGCGGGCTGTAGGTGGTGCCCGGCGAGGTGGACCCGTCCAGCGTGCCCATGATCACGGTGGCGGTCAGTCCGCCGCCGACGACCACCGGGAGCTCGGTGTGGTGCTCGAAGTGCGGGTCCACGCCCCGATGCGCGTCCGGCAGCGCGACCCACAGTTGCGCGCCGTGCAGCAGTCGGGCGTGTTCGCGCGGGGACTCCTCGGAGTGCGAGATGGCCCGGCCCGAGGTCATCAGGCCCAGCTCGCCGGGTCGCACGGTGGCCAGGCTGCCCAGGCTGTCCCGGTGCAGCACGCTGCCCTCGCGCAACCAGCTCACCGTCTGGAGCCCCAGGTGCGGGTGCGGCGGGACCTGCATGCCGGGCGCGTCCGCGATGTCGTCCGGGCCGTAGTGGTCCACGAAGCACCACGCGCCGATCATCCGCCGGCCCAGGCTCGGCAGCAGCCGGCGGACCATGTGGCTCTCGCCCAGCGGCACCTCGCGGGACTTCAGCAACTCGTGGACGGGTGCGCCGGGGACGTCGGCCCGGCCACCGCACGTGGTCAGGGTCGGTTGGGTATCGAGGTTGCTCATGGCGCCAACGCTACGCGGACCGGGACGTCGGCCCACGGACCCGGCGGGTGGGGAGCACGAACCCGGCGGGGCCGGCGGCGAGGACGGCGAAGTCACGTCCTAGGATCGGTATCGCCCTGGGATGGGTGGAAAACGGACGATCCCGCGAATGCCACCGGGGCGTTTCGCGGCTCGGAAGGATGACACGCGTGCGGCTCGGCTTCCTCACCCACGTGGCCGGAGCCGGCGACGACGCCCGCGCGGTCTATCGCGAGACCATCGAACTGGCGGTCGCCGCAGAGGAGTTCGGCTACGACTCGTTCTGGGTCGCGCAACACCACCTGGGCGCGCAGGGCGCGTCGGCGCCCTCCCCGTTCGTGCTGCTCGCCGCGATCGCCGAACGCACCACCCGGATCCGTCTCGGTACGGCCGTCGTGGTGGCCCCGACCGAGCACCCGATCCGGCTCGCCGAGGACGCCGCCGCGCTCGACACACTCAGCGCCGGCCGGCTGGAACTGGGCCTCGGGGCGGGCTCCGACCCCGCGACGTTCGAAGCGTTCGGCGTCCCGTACCAGGCTCGGCACGCCCGGCTCCGGGAGACCGTGGACACCGTGCTCGACCTGTTGACCGGCGCCGACCTGGTCCCGTCCGCACCCACCCTGCGCGACCGGATATGGCTCGGCACGGGCAGTCCCGAAGGCATCGCGTGGGCGGTCGAACGCGGCCTCGGCATCCTCTCCGGCCGCCGCTCGAGCGGCCCCGCCGGCCCGCTCCCGGGCGACCGCGAGGCGGCGGAACACCTGGCCCGGTACACCCCGACCCGCGTCGCCCTCTCCCGTCCGGTGCACCCCGGCGCCTCGACCGCCCTGACCGAGCGGCTGATCCCGTGGATCACCCGGGGCCGAGCCGCCGGCCGCTTCCCGGTCGATTTCACGCCGACCGACTACCTGGCAATCGGCAACATGTATACGGGTACCCCGCAAACCGTGGCCCGGTCCCTGCGGGCGGACCCCGGCTATCCGCACGCCACCGAGCTCCTGTGCCACACCCAGCCCGCCCGGCTGCCCCCGGCCGCGCTCCTGCCCGTCATGCGCCGCACCGCGCACGAAGTCCGGCCTCTGCTCCGCGCGGCCGCGGCCGAGGTGACGTGAGCCCGGCCGACACGACGGGAGCGGCAGCCGGGTCGACGCCCTCGTGCTCCCGGGCGGGCCCGGGAGCGGTCAGGATTCCCGGTGCGCACCCGCCGACGGCACCGCCTCGAAGAATCGCGGAGCGGTGAATCCCCGGGTCGCGAAGGACTTTTCCACCGCGTCCGCGACCGCCGCGCACCGATCCGCGTCGACCAGTGCGATCGCCGAGCCGCCGAAGCCCCCGCCCACCAACCGCGCCCCGAGCGCGCCCGCGGCCAGCGCGGTGTCCACGGCGGTGTCGAGTTCGGGGCAGGAGATCGTGTAGTCGTCCCGCATCGACACGTGCGACGCGGTCAACTCGGGCCCGATCGCCCGCACGTCGCCGGCCCGCAGTGCCTCGACCACCCGCAGCACCCGCGCGTTCTCGGTGAGGATATGCCGCACCCGACGGCGCAGCGGCCCGTCCGGCAGCGCCGCCAGGGCCGCGTCCGGGTCGGCCACCTCGCGCAGCGACGGCACCCCGAGCAGTCCTGCCGCCTCCTCGCAGGAGGCCCGCCGTTCCGCGTACCCGCCGTCCACGAGCGCGTGTCGGGCCCGGGTGTCGATCACCAGCAGACGCAGCCCCACCCCCTCGCAGTCGAACGGGACATGAGTGCCCGTCAGATCGCGGCAGTCGAGGAAGAACGCGTGGCCCGCGACGCAGCCGAGCGAGGCCATCTGGTCCAGCATCCCGACCGGGACGCCCACGAAGTCGGTCTCCACGCGTTGCGCGATGCGGGCCAGCCCGACGCGATCCAGGCCCAGTTCGTACAGGTCGTCGAGCGCCAGCACGACCGCGCAGGACAGCGCCGCCGACGAGGACAGCCCCGCGCCCACCGGCACGTCGCTGTCGATCCGGATGTCGGCGCCGCCGACCTCGTGTCCCGCCTCGCGCAGTGCCCACAACACGCCCGCCGGGTACGCGGCCCAGCCGGCCGGTGCGCCGGGCGCCAGGTCCTCGATCGCGATGTCGAGCGATTCGCTGCCCGCATGGCCGGACGCGAGCCGCAGTCGGCCGTCCGTACGTCGCCCGACCGCCGCGCGCGCGGTGTGCGGGATCGCGATCGGAAGCACGAACCCGTTGTTGTAGTCGGTGTGTTCGCCGATCACGTTGACCCGGCCCGGCGCCGCCCAGACGCCCTCGACACGGAACTCGCTCATCGCACGGCCTCGCCGTCCCGCAGGAACGACCACGCGTCCGCGACGATGTCCTCGAGCGAGGTCCGGGTGGGACGCCAGCCGAGCACGTCGCGCGCCCGGTCGGCGGCGGCGACCAGGACCGGCGGATCACCCGCCCGGCGCGGCGCCTCGTGCGCGGGCACCGCGCATCCGGTCACGGTGCGGACCGCGTCCACCACGTCGCGGACCGAGAAGCCGGTGCCGGTGCCGAGGTTGCAGATCAGGTGCCCGGTCGCGGCGCCACCCGCCTCGGTGGCGTCCAGCGCGAGCAGGTGCGCGTCGGCCAGATCGGCGACGTGGATGTAGTCGCGTACGCACGTGCCGTCGGGCGTCGGGTAGTCGGTGCCGTACAGCGCGACCGAGCCGCGCGTGCCGTTGGGCACCTGGAGCGCGAGCGGGATCAGGTGGGTCTCGGTCGCGTGCCGCTCGCCGTACCGGCCGTGGGCGCCCGCGACGTTGAAGTAGCGCAGGCTCACCGCGCGCAGGCCGTACGCGGCGCAGTACGAGGTGATCAGGCGATCGACCGTCAGTTTCGAGGCGCCGTACGGGTTCGTCGGCGCGCACGGCGCGTCCTCGGTGATCGGCGAGACCTCGGGGGCGCCGTACACGGCCGCGGTGGAGGAGAACACGAAGCGGGTGACGCCGTGCGTGCGCAGCGCGTCCAGCAGCGCGAGCGAGCCGCCGACGTTGTTGTGCCAGTACTCGGCCGGGTCGGTGACCGACTCGCCCACCAGGGAGGACGCGGCGAAGTGCAGCACGGCGTCGAACGAGGCGTCCAGATGTTCGGCGGCGTCCTGGACCCGGCCCTCGACGAGTCGCGCCTTGTCCGGGACCGCGTCCCGATGCCCCGTGGACAGGTCGTCGAGCACCACCACCTCGTGGCCGGCCGCGACCAGGTGGGCGGCGACGACGCTGCCCACGTAGCCCGCGCCGCCGGTGACCATGAGCTTCATTCGCCGACCTCCCGCAGTCGTGCCGCCGCGGTCTCCGGCGGCACGTCGCTGATGAACACACCCATCCCCGATTCGCTCCCGGCAAGGTACTTCAACTTGCCCGGTGCCCGGCGAATCGAGAAAAGCTCCAGGTGGAGCGCGAAGTCCTGGCGCCCCGAGCGGACCGGCGCCTGCTGCCACGCGGAGATGTACGGCGCGGGCTCGCCGTCGAACAGCCGGTCGAAGCGGCCCAGCAGGTCCAGGTACATCGCGCCGAACTCGGCGCGCGCGGCCTCCTCCAGCGCGAGCAGGTCCGGCACCCGGCGGTTCGGGTACAGGTGCACCTCGTACGGCCAGCGCGCGGCGGCGGGCACGAACGCCGTCCAGTGCCCGCCCTCGGCCACGATCCGCGACCCGTCCGCGCGCTCGTCGGCCAGCACGTCGTCGAACAGGTTGCGGCCGGTGCGGTGCCGGTGCGCGGTCGTGGTGGCGATCATCGCGGCCGTGCGCGGGGTGACGAACGGGTAGGCGTAGATCTGCCCGTGCGAGTGCGGCAGCGTCACGCCGATCTCCCGGCCGCGGTTCTCGAAGCAGTACACCTGCTCGACGCCGGGCAGCGCGGACAACTCGGCGGTGCGGTCGGTCCACGCGTCCAGGACCAGGCGCGCGCGCTCGGGGGTGAGGTCCTTGAAGGACGCGTCGTGCTCGGGGGTGAAGCACACCACCTCGCACCGTCCGCCGGACGGTCGGCGCGGGAACGGGGCGTGGTCCCAGCCGGGTTCCGGGCCCGCCGGCGGACCGCCGTCGGCCGCGGAGGAGCCGGACATGGACGGGAAGCGGTTCTCGAAGACGACGACCTCGTAGTCGGACTCGGCGACCTCGGTGGCCCGCTCGGGCGTGGACGGACACAGCGGGCACGCGTCGGCGGCGGGCAGGTGGGTCCGGGTCTGCCGGTGCGAGGCGACCATGACCCATTCGTCGAGCAGTCGGTCGTAGCGCATCTCCGAGCCACTGACCACGGGCGCGAGATCGCGGTGGTCGACGGCGGTGCGCACCGCGTCGTCCCGGGTGTCGTAGTAGACGATCTCGCGACCGTCGGCCATGACGGCCTGCGTCTTCTTCATGCGCTCATTTTGCGAAGCTTTCCAAAACTTGTCAATGAGAAAGGAAAGATGCCAGCAGGCTTGCCATTTGGCGGGATCGACCGGGGGTCACCTGCGGTTTGACAAGTTTCGAAAGGTGTCCGCAAGATGCTGCCCATGCCTGACGACGACACCGACGGACTGCCCGCCGAGGGCCGCCGCGCCCGGATGGCAGCGACGATCGCGGACCGGGGTTTCGCCAAGGTCACCGACCTGGCCGAGGCGTTCGGCATCTCGCGGGTGACGGTCCGGGCCGACCTGGAGGTGTTGGAGCGGCAGGGCCGGCTGCGCCGGGTCCGCGGCGGCGCGATGTTCACCGGCCGCGACCCCCGGGTGGAGCCGTCCTTCGAGGAGGCGTTGACCTCGGCGTCGCCCGCGAAGACGCTGATCGGGCGGGCGGCCGCGGCACTGGTGTCGCCGTCCGAGAGCGTGGTGCTGGACGTGGGCACGACCACCACGTTCGTGGCCCGCGCGCTGGTGGACCGCGAGGAACTGCGCGACCTCGTGGTGTTCACCAACGGGCTGACCATCGCCCTGGAGCTGGAACGGGCGATCCCGCGGTTCTCGGTCGTGGTCACCGGCGGCACGCTGCGGCCGTTGCAGCACTCGCTGATCAATCCGCTCGGCGACCACATTCTGGAGCGGATCCACGCCGACACGGTCTTCATCGGTTGCAACGGCGTGCATCCCACCGGGGGCATCACCAATGTGAACCTGCCCGAGGCCGAGGCCAAACGCGCGATGTTGCGAGCCGCGGGTCGCCGGGTCGTGGTCGCGGACGGCTCGAAGCTGGGCCGGGTCGAACTCGCCGAGGTGTGCCCGCTGGCGGACATCGACCTGCTGATCACGAGCGGCGCGGCCGATGCGGAGGCGCTCGACGCGCTGCGCGACGTGGGGCTGGAGATCCTGGTCGCGGAGTAGGCGGCCGCTGCGCGCAGCGGGTGCGGGGTGGGCATGTACCGGAGCGCGCGGAGTAGGCGGGCACGGCGCGAAGCGGGTAAGGGTGGGCACGTACCCGAGCGCGGGACCCTGCCCGGACCCGAGCCGGTCCTCCCGCCGTGGCCCCTCACTCGGCCGCCGCGACCCTCGGCGCGCCCGTCCCGGCCCCCTCGCTCGACGGTCGAGGCGCCCTGGTTAGGCTGCCCTTGCGAACGGTTCACCCGGCTTCGACCGATTCCGGGTGTCGCAAGAGGGAATCCGGTGCGAATCCGGAACTGCCCCGCAGCGGTAAGTGGGAACGAAAGTCGTCATCACGCACTGGGCCCCGGTCGAACGGGTCCCGGGAAGCGACGACCGGTAGGCATCCCGGCCACACCCGTGGCTCCCGGGACCCGCCCACGAGTCCGAAGACCTGCCGTCGCCCGCGTACGCCTCACGCACGCGGACTTCCGGGACCTCGCGGGCGGGTCCGTCGGACGACGGCGCCGTGCGGTGTCCGCCGCCGTACTCCCTCCCGAGTTCCCCCGACGAGGACTCGCAAGGGAGAGCTTCGACGATGCGTACGCAGATACCCGGGCGGATGCCGGCGGCACACCGATATTCGTGGGCCGCGGCGGTGGCCGCCCTCGCGCTGTTCGCGACCGCGTGCGGCGGCGCCGTGCGGGACGACAAGGCCGCCGCTCCCGCACCCGCCGCCTACAAGCCGTACGCGGACACCGACAACTGCGGTGTGACCACGAGCTACGACCGGCCGCCGCAGCGCGCCGCGACGCTGACCTCCAACGCGACCGAGCTGATGCTCGAACTGGGCCTGGCCGACCGGATGGTGGGCACCGCCTACCTCAAGGGCCGGACCATCGGCGACAAGTACAAGGAGCCGTACGCGCGGATCCCGGTGCTCGCCGACGCGCAACCCTCGCTGGAGAAACTCCTCGAAGCCACCCCCGACTTCGTCTACTCGGGCTACCCGGACGGCTTCTCCGAGTCGTCCGGCCACACCCGGGCGCGGCTCGGCGAGTTGAACATCAAGACCCACCTCAACCCCGAGGGCTGCGCCAAGGCGCCGGTCACCTTCGATCAGCTCTACGGCGAACTCCGCTCCATCGGCGGCATCTTCGGCGTGCCCGAGCGCGCCGAGCGCTCCGCCGCCGCGTTCCGGCAGCGGCTCGACGCGGTCACCGCGCGGCTCGCCGGCGCCGCGCCGGTCAAGGTGTTCGTGTACAACTCGGGCGCCGACGCCGCGCAGACCACCGGCGGCAACTCGATGCTCAACGAGATCATCACCCGTGCCGGTGGCACCAACGTGTTCGCCGACCTGAACGAGCGCTGGACCAAGGTCTCCTGGGAGCAGGTGGCCGAACGCAAGCCGGACGTGGTGCTGATCTACGACTACGTGACGCCGCCGGTCGACGCCAAGATCGCCACCCTCAAGGCCACTCCGGTACTCGCCGACGTACCGGCGCTGCGCGCGAACGCCTTCCCGGTGATCTCGCTGTCCGTAGCGCAGCCCGGGCCGCGCTCGGTGGACGCGGTCGAGGAACTCGCCAGGCAACTGCACCCCGACCGGCCGTGACGGTCGATCGGGACCCGGTGGCGGTACGGGTCGCGGTCCTGCGCGGCGAGGGCCCGCCGACACCACCGGTCGGCCGTGCGGCGGTCGTCCCGGGCGGCCGGGTCCGCCTTCCGCTGGTGGTCGGCGGCCTCCTCGTCGCGCTGTTCGCGGCGGCCGCGGCGGGGCTGCTGGTGGGGTCGGTGTCGGTGCCCTGGTCGGAGACGTGGCGCATCCTCGCGCATCGCGTCGGCGGAGACGCGTGGGTGCGGCCGTCGTGGAGCCGCGCACACGACCTGATCATCGCCGACACCCGGTTGCCCAGGGTGCTGCTCGCCGCCGTCGTCGGCGCGACGCTGGCCGTGGTGGGCATGGTGATCCAGGCGATCGTGCGCAACCCGCTGGCCGGTCCGGACGTGCTCGGCGTCTCCTCCGGCGCGGCCACCGGAGCGGTCCTGGTGATGCGCTGGGGCGTCGCGTCGATCGGCGGCCTTTCGCTGGGCGCGCTCACCCTGAACGCGGCCGCGTTCACCGGCGGACTGATCACCCTGCTCGTGGTCTTCTCGGTGGCCCGCTCCGGCGGCCGGGTCACCGCCGTGCGACTGGTCCTGGCCGGCGTCGCGGTCAGCGCCGTGTTGTCCTCGCTGACCAGCCTGCTCGTGCTGACCTCACCGGATCCGCAACTCGCCGCCCAGGTGCTGTTCTGGACGCTGGGCGGCTTCGGCTCGGCCCGCTGGACCCTGCTGCTCGTCCCCGCCCTCGCGCTCGCGATCGGCCTGGTGGTGCTGCTGCTCCAGGCGCGCAACCTCAACCTGCTCCTGGCCGGCGAGGAGAGCGCGGCCGCGCTCGGCCTGGACGTCCAGCGCTTTCGGCAGGGCATGTTCCTGCTCGCGGCGGTGCTCACCGGGGTCGTCGTCGCGGTCAGCGGCGTGATCGGCTTCGTCGGCCTGATGTTGCCGCACGTGGTGCGATTGCTGGTCGGCGCGGATCATCGGCGCGCGCTGCCGGTGGCCGCGCTGCTCGGCGCGGTGTTCGCGATCTGCGCCGACCTGGTGGCGCGTACGGTGCTCGCGCCGCAGGAGTTGCCGGTGGGCATCGTGACCTCGCTGGTCGGCGGCCCGTTCTTCGTCTGGCTGCTGCGCCGGGACGCGCGCCGGGAAGCGGGCGCACGATGACCGGGCCCGCGGCACGCCTGGTCCTGGACGACGTCACCTTCGCGATCAACGGCCGGCCCCTGGTCGACGCGGTGTCGCTGACCGTCGAGCCCGGCGAGGTGGTCGGTCTGCTCGGCCCCAACGGCAGCGGCAAGTCGACCCTGCTGCGCAGCGTGTACCGGGTGAACCGGCCGACCTCGGGCCGGGTACTCCTGGACGGCGAGGACGTGTGGACGCACTCGGCGCGCTGGGCCGCACGCCGGATCGGCACCGTACTCCAGGACATGCCCACCGACTTTCCGCTGACCGTGCGGGACGTGGTCGCGATGGGCCGCTCCGCGCACAAGGGCCTGCTCGACCCGGACGACGCGACCGACCGGGCGATCGTGGCGGCGGCGGTGGAGCTGCTGGAACTCGCCGACCTGACCGAGCGCGCGTTCGCGCTGCTGTCCGGCGGTGAGCGGCAGCGGGCGCTGGTGGCACGGGCGTTGGTACAGCAGCCGGGCCTGCTGGTATTGGACGAGCCGACCAACCACCTCGACATCCACCACCAGCTCGCACTGCTGCGGTTGGTCCGTCGGCTGGGCGTGAGCGTGCTGGTCGCCCTGCACGACCTCAACCTGGCGGCGATGTTCTGCGACCGGATCTGCCTGTTGGCCAACGGCCGGGAGGTGGCGACCGGCACGCCGGCGCAGGTGCTGACGGCACCGACGATCGAGCGGGTGTACCGGATCGAGACGGACATCCGGACGCACCCCCGGACCGGGACGCCGCTGGTGGTGGTGTTGTAGGGGAAGCCGGGCCGAGACGGGCGGTCGGGGCGGCTGTGCCCGGTGCGTTCGCCGTGTTCGCCGTGTTCGCCGTGTTCGAGAGGTCCGGTGTGTCCGATGCATTCGATATGTCCGATGCGCGGCGGGTGCCGTCCGGGCGGGTGAAGGGCGGAAGTGAGTAGTTGTACGGATGTTCGCGTCGGACCCGCCGCCTAGCGTGATCCGCATGACCTACACGCCTCCCACCCCGGGCAGCAATGGCGAAGGCTTCGCCCGCGCGGCGGCGTTCGTCGTCGGCCTGTTCCTTTTCGTCGTGGTCGCGATGGTCGATCTGTTCGTCCTGATCGGCTTCGGCGGCGCCACCGAATCCTGCGCCAACCAGACGTGCCGCGACTGGTACGGCACCCGACTTCCCTGGGTCTTCGGCCTGTTCGCGCTCAGCTTCGTGACGGCCCTGATCGCCCTGGTCCGCCGTCCCCGCCGCCGCGGCGGCCGTCGCGTGACGATCACCCTGCCGTTGTCCCTCGCCGCCATCGCGCTCCAGGCCACCGCCTTCGCCCTGAGCCAGAACGGTCCGGCCGCCTGAACGCACGGGCGGCCCGTCGGGCCGGATCGCGCACGCGCCGGGGCCGGTGTGTTTTCGGCCGGCGGTCCACGCCGCACAAAGAGCGTGAAGAGGTCATATCGGCGCGCGGGTTCCGGTCGTCGCACGCGTTCTGTCACCGCTCGCGCAAGCACGGTGACGGTCGGACACCATCGGCCCGCCGACGGCCGGCGCCGAAGCCGCTCGGCGCCGCACGACGTTCCCCACCAAGGCGCTGACCTGCGCGGACGCCGCCCGGGGGTGCGGGCGGCGGACGGCGGCGTGACTGTGCCCCCGGCAGGACTCGAACCTGCGACCAAGTGCTTAGAAGGCACCTGCTCTGTCCACTGAGCTACGAGGGCGTGGGCGAATCAGGATCTTGCACTGGATCCGGTCGCGGCACAACAGAATAGGGCCGTGTGCATGCCTCACCGACGTTCCGGCGGTCACCGTTACCTGATCAGACGCAGTTGGCGGCCAGAATGTGATCAGAGAAGGGCCGAATCGGGCAGAGGGAGGCGCAGTGGGTCCCACAAGGACTGTACTTGTCGGCTACGGCGTAGGGGGCTCGGCCTTCCACGCACCGGTCATCGAGGCCACGGAGGGGCTGGAACTGGCCGCCGTGGTGACCGGGAATCCGGAGCGCCGGGCGACGGCGCACGAGCGGCATCCGCAGGCCGAGCTGATCGGGACGACCGACGAGATGTTCGCTCGCGCGGGTGACTTCGACCTCGTGGTGATCACTGTGCCGAACCGCTTCCACGTACCGCTGGCGGAGCGCGCGCTGGAGGCCGGGCTGCACGTGGTGGTGGACAAGCCGTTCGCGGGGACCGCCGCCGAGGGGCGGGCGCTGGCCGCGACGGCGGCGCGCTGCGAGCGGGTGCTGGGGGTGTACCAGAACCGTCGGTTCGACGGCGACTTCCGGACCGTGCGGCGGTTGGTCGAGGAGGGGCGGCTCGGTGAGGTGTACCGCTTCGAGTCGCGGTTCGAGCGGTGGCGACCGCAGGTGCGGACCTCGGGGTGGAAGGAGCAGGCCGATCCGGCGGCGCTGGGCGGGATCCTGTACGACCTCGGGACCCACCTGATCGACCAGGCGGTGACGCTGTTCGGGCGACCCACCCACGTGTACGCCGAGTTGTCCGCCCGGCGGGCCGGGGCGCTCGTGGACGACGACTCGTTCGTGGCGCTCACCCACGCGAGCGGGGTGCGGTCGCACCTGTGGATGAGCGCGGCGGCGGCCGACCTCGGACCGCGCTTTCGGGTGCTCGGTTCGAAGGCGTCGTATGTGAAGTTCGGGATGGACCCGCAGGAGGAACTGCTGCGCGCCGGGGCGGAGGTCGGTACGCCCGGGTGGGGGACTGAGCCACCGTCGGCGTGGGGAAGGCTCGGTACGCCCGGGGACACCGTGCCGGTGGAGACCGAGCCGGGTGCCTACCAGGACTACTACGCCGCGTTCGCGCGCGCGGTGCGGGGCGAGGGCGCGCCGCCGGTGGCGATCGAGGAGGCGGTGTCCGTCCTGGAGACGATCGAGGCGGCGCAGCGGTCCTCCGCCGACGGAGTGACCGTCGCGTTGTAACCGCGACGGCACGTTGGGAATGCGGACAATTCGGGCACTGGTCGCCCGTGGTGATCATGGGAAGCGACACCCTGTCCGCAGCCCTCGCCGACCTGCGGGACAAGGTCGTGGCGACGTGCTTCCCGCTCGACCTGCCCGGCGCCGTGCAGGCGCGGTCGGCCCGTCGCGAGTTGATCGACCAACTCGGCGACTACGTGCTGCCCCGGCTCGCGGTGCCGCGCGCGCCGCTGCTCGCGGTGGTCGGCGGGTCCACCGGCGCGGGTCGGTCCACCCTGGTGAACGCCTTGGTCGGGCGCGAGATCACGGTGGCCGGCTCGCTCCGGCCGACCACCCGGGTGCCGGTCCTGGTGTGTCGGTCGGGGGACCGGCACTGGTTCGCCGCGGAGCCCGGGATCGACCTGAAGCTGGACGAGCGGGTACCGCCCGGGATGGCCCTGCTGGACGCGCCCGACATCGACTCGGTCTCCGCCGACAACCGGCGGATCGCGGTTCGCCTGCTCGGCGCCGCCGACCTGTGGATCTTCGTCACCACCGCGTCGCGCTACGCCGACGCCGCGCCGTGGCACCTGCTCCGGCTCGCGCGCGATCGCAACACCCGTCTGGCGATCGTGTTGAACCGGGTGCCGGCGGAGGTACTCGACCGGGTCCGGCCCGACTACGTCCGATTGTTGCGGCACGCCGGATTGGGCGATGTGCCGCTGTACCCGATCGTGGAGACCGAGCCGGGGGCCGGGTTGCCCGAGCGCAATGTGGTGCCGATCCGCACGTGGCTCGCCGAGCGCGGCGCGGATCCGGACGCGCGGGCCGCGGTGGTCCGGCGCACCCTGGGCGGGCTGTTGCACAGCCTGGATCGGCGGGTGCCGCCGCTCGCGCAGGCGGTGGGGCGACAGTACGAGGCGGCCGGGCGGGCGCGCGAGTGCGTGGATCGGGCGTACGCGGCGACCTCGCGATGGGCGCTGCGGGCGCTCGACGACGGGTCGTTGTTGCGCGGCTCGGCGGCGGGACGCTGGTACGAGGGGGACGAGGCGGGGGCCGCGCGGGCGGTACTGGAGAGCCTGGACGCGCTGGTGGCGGACGCCTTCGCGCGGGGCGCCGAGCGGTCGGCGGGGTGTCTGCCGCGCGGCGGGATCCGTCGGCCCGGGCCCGGGCCGCTCGCGTGGCCGGACCGGGCCGAGCCCCTCGCGCTGATCGCCGCGGTCGGTGGCGCCGAACTCGGGCCCGGCATCGGCCGCGACGCGGCGGGGCGGCTCGGCGTCCGGATCGGATCCGAGCCGGCCGCGCGGCTGATCACCGATCTCCATCGTGCGCTGCGCGCCGTCGTCGCGGAGGCGCTGGACGGTGAGCGCGCGCGGCGGGTGGCGGCAGTGGCGCTCCTGCCCGCCCGGGCCGACGCGGGGTTGATCGAGGCGCTCGACGTGGTGCGGAGGAGCGCGTGAGGGGCGGCGGGGCGCGGCCCGAGCGCGAGCAGGGGCCGCGTACCGGTCTCGCGCGGAAGCCGGGTCGTACGCGGTGCGGCGGGCCGGCTCGGGTGCGCCGCCGCGAGAGGCGGGTCGGGGTGCGACCCGGTTCCGAGCGGAGGCCGGGGTGACCGCCGGTGGGCAGGATGTCGATCGGTTCGCCGTGCGTCGGGCCCGGCACGCGAGTGGGACCGAGGAGGCGGGGCGGCTGATGGCTCGGCTGGCCGCGCTCGATCGCACCGCGGCGCTGGCCCGGGATCGGCTGCCCGGCACCGATCTCGCCTTGATCGAGGACCTGCTCGGGCATGCCGAGACCAGGTTGGGCACGGCCACGTGGCACACCGTGGTCGCGCTCGCCGGCGCCACCGGCGCCGGCAAGTCGTCGTTGTTCAACGTGCTCACCGGGTTGCGGCTGGCGGACACCGGCGCTGAACGGCCGACCACCCGGACCACGCTGGCGTGCGCGTGGGATCCCGAGGGCGCGGCGCCGTTGCTGGACCTGCTCGGCATCGAACCGGCGCACCGGGTGGCCCGGCACGGTTCGTTGGACGCGCGCCGAGGCGGCGGGATGCCGGCCGGCCTGGTGCTGCTCGACCTGCCCGATCACGACTCGATCGACCTCGCGCACCGGGCCGAGGTGGACGCGGTCGTGGCGGTCGCGGATCACATCGTGTGGGTGCTCGATCCGCAGAAGTACGCCGACGCGATCGTGCACGAGCGCTACCTGCGGCCGTTGCGGCATCACGGGCCCGGCATGACGGTGGTGCTCAACCACGCGGACCGGCTGCCGGCCGGGGACCTCGCTGCCTGCCTGACCGACGTGCGGGCGCTGTTGGCGGCCGACGGGCTCGCCGAGGTGCGGGTGCTGGCGACGTCGCCGGAGACCGGGATCGGGATCGCCGAACTGCGCCGGGTGGTGGTGGCCGCGGCCGGACCCGGCGAGGCGTCGGTGACCCGGCTGGCCGCGGATCTGGACGCGTTGACCGAACGCCTCGAGCCGTATTTCGCGGGTGTGGCGCCGGACGTGGACGGGTTCACCGCCGAGGACCGCGACGCGCTCGTGGACGGGTTGTGCGACGCGGCCGGGGTGGCGGTTCTCGCGGCGGCCGCCGGGGAGGGGCAGCGGGTGCCGCGCGGGCCGCTGTCGGGTCGTCGGGTGCGGCGGCCGGCGACGCGGCCCGCGCCGGTACAGATGCATCGGGCCGAGCGGGTGATCCGGCGGGCGGGGGCGAGGTGGACGCGGGGGTTGCCCGCGCAGTGGGTGGGTGGCGTGCACCGAGTGTCGGCCGAGGGGTTGCGGAGGTTGCCGGACGAGTTGCCCGCGGTGCTGACGGGGGCCGGGCCGGAGGCCGCTCCGCCGGCGCTCGGCGTGCGGGTCGCGGTGGGCGCGCAGTGGGTCGGGGTGCTCGCGGTGGCGGCCGGGGTGGTCGGTGCGGGCTCGGCCCGGGCCGGGGGGCCGGCGGCGCGTGGGTTCGGGATGCCGGCCTCGTGGTGGGTGGTGGTGGCGGGGCTCGTGCTGGTGGTGGCGGGAGTGTGGTGCGCGCGCCGGGTGGCGCGGACGGCGGCGGACCGGCGGACGGCGGAGGTGGCGGCGGCGTTGCGGTCGCGGGTCGGGGAGGTGGCGGATCGGTTGTTGGTCGGGCCGGTGGAGGGGGAGTTGGCGCGGTATCGGGAGGCGCACGGGTATTTCGTGACGGCTCGGGAGCCGATGCGGCGGGGGTGAGGGGAGGGGCGGGGCGGGGCGGGAGGCGTGGCGGGGGCGGTGTCACCCACGTGGGCGACGGGCGGCCGGGGCGTCCCTCACGTGGGTGACGTGGTGTCGTGCACAGGGGCCGAGTTGTCCACAGCCCCTCCCGGCCCGCCGCCGGTCGACCGCCCGGTGCCGGATCGTCGAGGGCGGACGGCGATGTCGCGGGGCACGCCGTGACCCGCGGCGACACAGGAGGCAAGCGTGGACACGTACGTGACGGTGATCGGCAATGCCGCCAGCGATGTCCGGGTCCAGATGACCCAGGCGGGCGTGCCCCTGGCCCGCTTCCGGATGGCGGTGTCGCCCCGGCGCTTCGATCGGGAGACGGGGACGTGGGTGTCGGGGGACGCGTCGTTCTACACCATCGTGTGCTTTCGGGGCCTGGCGGAGAACGTGACGAGTTCGATCGACAAGGGCGACCCACTGGTGGTCACGGGTCGGCTGCGGGTGCGCGAGTGGGAGCGCGAGGGGCGATGGTGGACGGTCACCGAGATCGACGCGTCCTCGGTGGGACACGACCTCGCCCGCGGGGTCGCGGAGTTTCGGCGGGTGGGTCGGCCCGCGCGTCTGTCGGTGGTGGCGGACGGCGTCGCGGCGGGTTCGGCGGCGGAGCAGGGCACCCTCGCGATCGGGTCCGATCCCGGATCCGTCGGCGCGGAGGAGGCCGCGTGAATTGCCGCGGCGTGTGATCGCGTGTTCGGGAAAGCCATTCATTGTTGATGGCGGAGATAATTCAAGGCGGTTTCGGGAACGAATCTGGAACAGAATTGTGACGACTCGGAGCGGGTGCGATCCGCGTCAAATCAGACCAACCGTCGCATGTCCCTCAACCGATGGGGTGGGAGGGTGGAAAAAGCCGGATCATGGGGGCGAATAGCGCCCGAGACGAGGCGTTGATCACGAAAAAGACCGATTCGGTCGGTTGTGAACACTGACAAATCAATAGCGGATGAGATGGCCCTGATCAGCGTCTAAGCGGCTTGACGCACCCCATAGGCGGCTATATCCGTCGAAGACTTGTCGACTTCCCGATATGCGAATTGACATCCTCGACGTGGATCTTCTCCCGAGGTAAAGAACGTGAAACAAATGAGTACCCCGGGTCGCGAGAGGTGGCCCGACTCCTCATACCATTCAACGGTTCTTTACTCGCGCCCCGCTCGGGGGAACCATGCGCCGCGCGAGTCGGCATACATTTTCGAGGGGACCACCACATGTTCCGTACACCGGGACGGACGGCCACCCGCTTGTCGGCCATGATCATTGCCGGCGGCTTGGCGGCGGCCGGCGTGATCGGTTTCGCGGGTGCGGCCAGTGCGGAAGGCGCCAAGGGCGTCTACAAGGGCGGCGATGTCGGTGCGGACATCTTCCTGCAGGGCAAGGACAAGTCGCAGCGCGCCTCGATCCTGAAGCTCGAGGTCGACGGCAAGATCCTGCGCACCTACTGCATCGACTTCCACACGCTCGTTCGTGACGAGGCGAAGTACGACGAGTCGGGCTGGAAGGAGACTTCCTTCGGCACCAAGGCCGACAAGGCCAAGGTCAAGTGGGTGCTCCTGAACTCGTTCCCGACGGTGGACCTGGGGGCCGTTCGCGCGAAGGTCGGCGCTCCTGAGCTGACCGAGGGCGAGGCCGCCGCCGCCACGCAGGTCGCCATCTGGCACTTCACCGACGGCCAGAAGCTGGACGAGAGCAAGAAGAACGACGGCGACATCGTCAAGCTCTACAAGTACCTGGTCGGCGACGCCAACAAGGGCGACGTCACCGAGCCTCCCGTCTCGCTCTCGGTGACCCCGGGCGAGAAGGCCGGCAAGATCAACGACAAGCCCGGCATCGGCCCGTTCGAGGTCAAGACCAACGCCGAGGGCAAGTCGATCAACGCCAAGCTGCTCGAGGGCGACGCCGACGCCAAGGCGACCCTGGTGGACGCCGACGGCAAGCCGGTCGACAAGGTCGGCAACGGCGACAAGCTCTACGTGAACGCCTCCAAGGCCACCAAGGCGGGCAGCCAGACCTTCCAGGTCTCCGGTGAGTCGACCGTGCAGGCGGGTCGGGTCTTCCAGGGCGTCAACAAGGACGGGTCGACCAGCCAGCTCCTGATCGTCGCGGACAAGCAGAAGGTGCAGACCTCCGACAAGGCGATCGCCAAGTGGGGCAACCCCGGCAAGGGCCCGCTCCCGGAGATCAACGCCACCAAGGACTGTGTCGACGGCGGCGTGAAGGTCACCGTCAAGAACACCGGTGACGAGTCGTACAAGTTCAAGCTCGACGGCAAGGAAACCACCGTCGAGGCCGGCAAGTCGGTCGACCAGGTCGTCAAGGTCGCCGAAGACCAAGCCTACAAGATCACCATCGTGGGCCCCGACGGCAAGACCGCCAAGGAGTTCACCGGCACGCTCGACTGCAAGACCGCCGGCGCCACCGAAGGTGTCACCGGTGGTACCTCGGGCGGCAGCACCGGCGGGACGCCGGCTCCGGTGAACCCGAAGGGTCCGGACCTGGCCGCCACCGGTAGCGACAGCAGCAACACCCCCGCGATCCTGGGCGGCGCCGGTGCGCTCCTGCTCGCGGGTGGCGGACTGGTGTTCTACATGCGCCGCCGCAACAACGGCTCGGACGGCGCCGCCGCCTGATTCGGGCGCCGCTGATCGAAGCACACCGATAACCGTCGGGCCCCGACGCGCAGCCGGCGCGTCGGGGCCCGACGTCGTCCCCCGGCACCACCGTCGCGGGCCGGTCCGGCGTTCGAGGACGAGTGGCCCGCCTGCCCGGCCGAGGAGCCCCGCGGCCGACGATCGCGCGGCCCGGCGCCGAAATCCCGCGACCCGGCGCCGACGATCGCGCGCCCTGCGGGCACCCATGCACGGGCACTGCCCGGCAGACCATAGGCTTGGACGCATGGCTGAGTACATCTACACCATGCGCAAGGCGCGTAAAGCGCACGGCGACAAGGTGATCCTCGACGACGTGACGCTCAGCTTCCTGCCGGGAGCCAAGATCGGCGTCGTCGGCCCGAACGGCGCGGGTAAGTCGACCGTTCTGAAGATCATGGCCGGGCTGGAACAGCCGTCCAACGGCGACGCGTTTCTGTCCCCCGGCTACACCGTCGGCATCCTGCTGCAAGAGCCTCCGCTGGACGAGTCCAAGACCGTTCTGGAGAACGTCGAGGACGGCGTCAAGGAGATCAAGGGCAAGCTGGACCGGTTCAACGCCATCGCCGAGGAGATGGCGACCAACTACACCGACGAGCTGATGGCCGAGATGGGCGAGCTGCAGGACCAGCTCGACCACGCGAACGCCTGGGAGCTCGACTCGCAGCTCGAACAGGCCATGGACGCACTGGGCTGCCCGCCCGGCGACTGGCCGATCGTGAACCTCTCCGGTGGCGAGAAGCGCCGCGTGGCGCTGTGCAAGCTGCTCCTCGAAGCGCCCGACCTGCTCCTCCTGGACGAGCCGACCAACCACCTCGACGCGGAGAGCGTCCAGTGGCTGGAACAGCACCTGGAGAAGTACGCCGGCACCGTCGTCGCGGTCACCCACGACCGGTACTTCCTGAACAACGTCGCCCAGTGGATCTGTGAGGTCGACCGCGGTCGGCTGCACCCCTACGAGGGCAACTACTCCACCTACCTGGACACCAAGGCCACCCGCCTCAAGGTCGAAGGGCAGAAGGACGCCAAGCGGCAGAAGCGGCTCAAGGACGAGCTCGAGTGGGTCCGCTCCAACGCGAAGGGCCGCCAGGTCAAGAGCAAGGCGCGCCTGGCCCGCTACGAGGAGATGGCCGCCGAGGCGGACAAGATGCGGAAGCTGGACTTCGAGGAGATCCAGATCCCGCCGGGTCCGCGCCTGGGCAACGTCGTGGTCGAGGTGGACCACCTCAGCAAGGGCTTCGACGAGAAGCTGCTGATCGACGACCTGTCCTTCACGCTGCCGCGCAACGGCATCGTGGGCATCATCGGTCCGAACGGCGCGGGCAAGACCACGCTGTTCAAGATGCTGATCGACGCCGAGACGCCGGACGCGGGCAACATCAAGGTCGGCGAGACCGTCAAGGTCTCCTACGTCGACCAGTCGCGCGGCGGCCTGGACCCGAAGAAGAACCTGTGGGAGGTCGTCTCCGACGGCCTGGACTACATCAAGGTCGGCAACGTCGAGGTGCCGTCCCGGGCCTACGTCAGCGCGTTCGGGTTCAAGGGCCCGGACCAGCAGAAGCCCACCGGGGTGCTCTCCGGCGGTGAGCGCAACCGCCTCAACCTGGCGTTGACGCTCAAGCAGGGCGGCAACCTGCTGCTGCTCGACGAACCGACCAACGACCTCGACGTCGAGACCCTGTCCAGCCTGGAGAACGCGCTCCTGGAGTTCCCGGGCTGCGCCGTGGTCGTCTCGCACGACCGCTGGTTCCTGGACCGGGTGACCACGCACATCCTCGCCTACGAGGGTGACTCGAAGTGGTTCTGGTTCGAGGGCAACTTCGAGTCGTACGAGAAGAACAAGATCGAGCGCCTGGGCGCCGAGGCGGCCCGGCCGCACCGCGCGACGTACAAGAAGCTCAAGCGCAACTGACCCACCCGGTCGGCACGGCGTAACCGGTGGCCTGTCGTATGCCCGCATACGGCAGGCCACCGGCGTCCTCCGGCCGGCACGCTCGGGCACTCGGGACGCATCGACACGGGAACAGAGAAGAGGACTGGGCACGTGGCCAGGCACATCTACCAGGCGACGCTTCGGTGGTCCGACATGGACGCCTACCGGCACATCAACAATGTGCAGTACCTCCGCTACCTGGAGGAGGCGCGCGTGGACATGATGTTCACCCTCGGACAACGCGAGGGGGCCAAGACGCTCTCCGAGGGTGTGGTGATCGCCCGGCACGAGATCGACTACAAACGACCGCTGGTGTGGCGTGCCGAGCCGGTGCGGGTGGAGACGTGGGTGACCCACATCGGCGCCGCCCGGTTCACGCTCGCCTACGAGGTCAAGGACGACGAGCAGGTGTACGCGACGGCGCTGTCGGTGCTGGTGCCCTATTCGCTCGACGAGCAGCGCCCCCGGCGATTGAATGCGGAGGAGCGGGCCTATCTGGAGCGCTTCGTCGAGCCGCGGGACGAGCCCGAGGGGCGGCCGGTCCGCCCATGACCGTGTTGCGCTTCGCCGATCCCGCCGCCGCCGCGGACCTGGGCGGCTATCTGAGCCGACTGTTGCGCTACGACCGCCGCGCGGTGGTGCGGGTGCGAGCCGAGGGCTCGGTGCTCGGTACGTTCGGCCACCCGCCGTTCGGCGAGGCCGCGTCGGGCGTGATCACGCTGCGCGCGAGCGAGTTGGCCGGGCCCGCGACCGTGGACGCTACCGTGTCCGCGGGGCAACTCCTGGACGCGATCACCGACGACGCGAGCGTTACCCTGCCGCCGTCGGTGACCGGTCCCGGGTGGGCCGGCCTGCTCCCCCCGCGCACCGGCTGGGAGCGGGTCGCCGAGCTCGCCGTGCTCGACCTGGCCCGCGAAGTGGCCGCCGGTGTCGCGGAGTTCCGATCCCGCGCCGAGCCCGGCCTGCCGCGCGCCGAACTCGACCGAATCGCCGCCGACATCTGGACCCGACCGATGACCGGACGACTCCCGCTCCGCGCCGCGCACGCCGCCCAGTCGTTCGGCTTCCTGGGCCCACCCGACCCCGAGGCACGGGTGGAGATCCTCGCCTGCGGCACCTGGTTGCGCCTGGAGGCCCGCTTCGGCTCGGTCTCCGTCCGCCGGGAAGGCGCCCCGGGCATCCTCTTCACCCGCTGACGCCCCGGTCCGGCCGGGGTCCTCGACACGCCCGAGGCACCCGCCCCGGCCCGCGCGTCGACCGACATGCCCCGAGCGGCCGACGCCTGTGGCCGGCCGAGACCGCTGTTCGGGCCGAACCGACGTCGCACCGACGCCTCCTGATGCCTCGTCAGGTTTCCTTGACGCTCCGTCATGTTCGGCGACGTGGTGTGTCGATCTTTGTCTCGGGAGACACATACCGGCGTTGTGTGACGAGCGTTGTTCGTGGCGAGGGGACCGGACCATGGAGCGCGTCAAGGCGATGGCCACTTGGCCCTGTGGGCGGCGATCCAAGTGGGTTGTGCTGATCGTGTGGGTGGCGCTGCTGGTCGGCGCGTTCCCGCTCGCCGGCAAGCTGCCGGACGTCGAGCGCAACGAGGCGTCCGCGTGGCTGCCGGGGGCGGCCGAGTCGACCAAGGTGATCAAGTTGCAGAGTCGGCTCCAGGACGTCGACACGGTCACCGCGGTCGTCGTCTACGAGCGCGCCGCGGGGCTGAGCGAGCCGGACCGCGCCGCGATCCTGGCGCAGACCGAGCGGATCCGGCACACCCCGGGCGTCGTCGGGCCGATCGCGGACCCGACGTTCGAGCCCGGCGGCCGGGCGGCCCAGGTGCTGGCGCCGATCGAGATGGACCCGAAGGTCGGCTGGAGCGAGTTCATCGACGTCGTCGACGACGTGGACACGATCACCGAGGGGTCACCGCCGGGGTTGCGCGCCTACGTGACCGGCCCGGCCGGGATCGGCGCGGACCAGGGCAAGGCGTTCGAGGGCATCGACGGCGTACTGCTGTACAGCGCGCTCGCCGTGGTGATCGTGCTGCTCCTGCTCACCTATCGCAGCCCCACCCTGTGGTTGCTGCCGGTGCTCACCGTGGTGACGGCGCTGTTCGGCGCGCAGGCCTTCGTCTACCTGTTCGCCAAGCACGACGTGGTCGTGGTCAACGCCCGGAGCGCGGCCATCCTGACCGTGTTGATCTTCGGGGCGGGCACCGACTACGCACTGCTCCTGGTCGCGCGCTATCGCGAGGAGTTGCGCCGCTACCAGGACCGGCACGAGGCGATGGCGCACGCGCTGCTGCGCGCCGGACCCGCGCTGCTCGCCAGCGCCGCGACCGTCGGCGTGGGCATGTTGTGCCTGCTGGCCGCGCGGATGAACTCCACCTCGGGGCTCGGCCCGGTGCGCGCGCTGGGCATCCTGGTCGGCCTGGTCGCGATGGTCACGCTGTTGCCCGCCCTGCTGGTGATCTGCGGTCGATGGGTCTTCTGGCCGGTCCGGCCCGGGTACGGCACCGCCGACCCGGCCGCCACCGGCATGTGGGCCCGGATGGGCAACGGGATCGCCCGCCGGCCGCGGATCGTGTGGATCGGCACGAGCCTCGCGCTGGCCGCCCTCTCGCTCGGCCTGTTCGCGCTCAAGGCCGACGGGCTCAGCAACAAGGACACCTTCATCGGGCGCCCGGAGTCGATCAAGGGCGCCGCGGTCGCGGCCCGCTACTTCCCGCAAGGCTCCGGCGCCCCGGTCGTGGTGATCGCTCGCGAACCGGCGGCCGGCGCCGTGGTCGCGGCGCTGTCCACCGACCCGGGGGTGCTGCCCGCACACCAGGTCCGGGCCCGGAACGGGCTGGTGGAGATCGACGCCACGCTCAAGGACGGCGCGGACAGCACCGCGGCGCAACGCACGGTCGAGCGGCTGCGCGACGTGGCACACGCCGTACCGGACGCGGCGGCCAAGGTCGGCGGTACCACCGCGGTGAACATCGACATCGCCCGGGCCCAGCGGCACGACGACAAGTGGATCATCCCGCTCGTGCTCCTGGCCGTCCTGGTGATCCTGGCGCTGCTGCTGCGCGCGGTGGCCGCGCCGGTGATCCTGGTGGCCACCGTCGTGTTGTCCTTCGCCGCGGCGCTCGGTGCCAGTGCGCTGGTCTTCGAGTACGTCTTCGGCTTCGCCGGCGCCGACACGTCGCTGCCGCTGTTCGTGTTCGTCTTCCTGGTCGCGCTCGGGATCGACTACAACATCTTCCTGATGACCCGGGTGCGTGAGGAGAGCGCCCGGCACGGTGCGCGGCCGGGGGCGTTGATCGGGCTGCGCGCCACCGGCGGTGTGATCACCTCGGCGGGCCTGGTGCTGGCGAGCACGTTCGGCGTCCTGGGCACGCTGCCGGTGGTCACGTTCGCCGAGATCGGCTTCGCGGTCGCGCTCGGCGTGCTCCTGGACAGCATCGTGGTCCGCTCGATCCTGGTCACCGCGCTCACCCTGGACGTGGGCCGGGTGATGTGGTGGCCCAGCGTGCTGTACCGGCACCCGGTGCGTGCGTCCGAACCCGATCAGTCCCCGTCCGACCACCACACGGCCGTGTCCGGCGGCGGCACGAGCTGATCGCCGTCGCCCGGACCCACCGGGCCGGAGGCGAGCGACAACGCGCCGACCGGCGCCGGCCGCACCGGGTTCGCCGTCCGCGAAGCCGCGCACGTGGATTCGGTGGAAGATCGCGTCGTGCCACCGACCACGTGCCGGCGGCAGCCTCCGTCGCATCGCGGATGCGGCCGTCGGCCCGTCAGTCCAGTCGGTTCACCATCGACTGTGCGGCGTAGACCAGGTAGTCCCACAGGGTGTTCTCCTGCTCGGCCGGCAGCGCGATGTCGTCCACCGCCGCCCGCATGTGCCGCAGCCACGCGTCCCGGGCCTCCTCGGTCACCGCGAACGGCGCGTGCCGCATCCGCAACCGCGGATGCCCGCGCTGGTCGCTGTAGGTGCGTGGACCGCCCCAGTACTGCACCAGGAACATCCGCAGCCGGTCCTCGGCACCGTCGAGGTCCTCCTCCGGATACATCGGGCGCAGCAGCGGATCCTCGCGCACGCCCTGGTAGAAGCGGTGCACGAGCTTGACGAACGTCTCCTCGCCGCCCACGGCTTCGTAGAGACTCGGTTCCGGCTCTCGCATCTCGGTCACCGTTCCATCCTCCCAGATGGCCCGGCGGGCCGGGCAGGCTCAGCCCGATCGTTCCGCGGCCCGGGCGATGCCTCGGCGCATGCCTCCGAAGACGATGCCGTGGAAGGGGAACACCGCCCACCAGTACAGGTGCCCGAGCAGGCCCCGGGGGTGGAACAGCGCACGCTGGCGATAGCGCGTGCGGCCGTCCCGGGTACCGACGGTGAACTCCAGCCAGGCCAGTCCCGGCAGCCGCATCTCCGCGCGCAGCCGGAGCAGTTCGCCGGGCACCACCTCCTCGACCCGCCAGAAGTCCAGCGAGTCGCCGACCCGCAGGCGGTGCGGATCCCGGCGCCCGCGGCGCAGCCCGACCCCGCCCACGATCCGGTCCAGCGCACCGCGCACCGACCAGGCCAGCGGCCACGAGTGCCAGCCGTTGTCGCCACCGATGCCCTCGATCACCCGCCACACGGCCGCCGGGGAGGCGGCCGGCTCCGCCTCGCGGACGTCCTCGTACAGCGAACCGCCGGACCAGTCCGGGTCGGTGGGCAGCGGATCGCTCGGCGCACCGGGCAGGCCCGCCGAGGACCAGCGGGTGGCCACGTCCGCGTCGCGGATGCGCTTGAGGGCCAGTTCGAGCGCACGGTCGAAACCGGTCGGGCCGCCCGGCGGGTCCGGGATCCAGCGTGCGATGTCGTGCTCGTGGCAGATCACCTCGCTGCGCAGCGACTCCACCAGCGGTCGGGCCAGGGCGCCGGGCACCGGTGTGATCAGGCCCACCCAATGACTCGACAACGAGGGTGTGAGCATCGGTACCGGCAACACGCGCCGCCGGGGCAGACCCGCCACCGCCGCGTAGTGCTGCATCATCCGCTCGTAGGTCAGCACGTCGGGCCCGCCGATGTCGAAGGCGCGGTCCACCTCCGGCGGCAGCTCGGCACATCCGACCAGGTAGTGCAGGACGTCGCGGACCGCGATCGGCTGGATCCGCGAGGTGACCCAGCGTGGGGTGACCATCACCGGCAGCCGCTCGGTGAGATGGCGCAACATCTCGAACGAGGCCGACCCCGAGCCGATGATCACCGCCGCGCGCAGCACCGCCGCGGGCACCGAGGACGCGAGCAGGATCTCGCCGACCTCGGCGCGCGAGCGCAGGTGCGGCGAGGAGTCGCGGGCGGCGGACCCGGCGGCCGGGCCCAGCCCGCCGAGGTAGACCAACCGGCCCACGCCCGCGTCCTCGGCCGCGGCGGCGAAGGTGCGCGCACTCTCGCGGTCCGTGTCGGCGAAGCGCGGCCCGCTGCCGAGCGCGTGGATCAGGTAGTACGCGACGTCCACGCCGTCGAGGGCGCGGCGCACCGCGGCTCGATCGAGCACGTCGGCGCGGACGATCTCGACCCGGTCCGCCCACGGGTGGTCACGCAGCTTGGCCGGGGTTCGGGCCATACAGCGGACGCGGTAGCCGGCCGCGAGCAGTTCGGGCACCAGCCGGCCACCGAGGTAGCCGGTGGCGCCGGTGACCAGGCACAGGGGAGAGTCCACCCGGCCCAGTCTCGCGGATGGCACGCGCGACCCGGCGCGGACGCGCCCGAGGGCAACCCGTTCGGTCCGCCGGACGGGTCCCGCGGTAACCCGTTCGCGGGCAGGCCCGGCGACTACCGGTGTCCGCCGTGCGGCCCGACGGCGATCCGCCCGCGCCCGCCGCCCCCGGCGACCACCCGCCCGCGCCCGCCGTCCGGCCCGGGGTCAGGAGCCTCCCGGCGCACCCGGTGCCTGCGGCGTCGGCGGGGCCGGCGGCGGGTTCACCGGAACCGGTGCCGGCTCGGCCGGGGCGGGCGCCGGGCCCTCCTCCGTGCCGGGTCCCGTCGCGCTCGCGATCGGCTCGCTGATCCGGATGCCCGCGTCGTCGAACGCACGCTTGAGGCGGCCGCGCAGCTCGCGCGCGACCGGCAACTCCTGGCCCGGCATGGTCTTGATCTGGACCTGGAGGACCACCGAGTCGGCGGTCACCGACTCCATTCCGACCACGTTCGCGGAGCCCCACACGCGCTCGTTCCACGGCTCGATCTCCGCCAGCGCCTCGGCGGTGGAGGCGATCACCGCGCGCACCTTGTCCACGTCCTCGTGATAGCCGACCTGGACGTCCACCTTGGCGGTGCCCCAGCCCTGGCTCTTGTTGCCGATCCGCTTGATCTCGCCGTTGCGGATGTACCAGACGGTGCCGTCCACGTCGCGCAGCTTGGTGATCCGCAGGCCCACCTCGACCACGGTGCCGGTCGCGGGGCCCGCGTCGACCAGGTCGCCCACGCCGTACTGGTCCTCCAGGATCATGAACATCCCGGACAGGAAGTCGGTGACCAGGTTGCGCGCGCCGAAGCCCAGCGCGATGCCGGCGATGCCCGCGCTGGCCAGCAACGGCGCGAGGTTGACCTTGAACTCGCCGAGCACCATCAGCCCGGCGATGCCCAGGATCACGAACGACGCGGTGCTGCGCAGCACCGAGCCGACCGTCTCGGCGCGCTGGCGGCGCCGCTCGGCGTTCAACAGGAAGCCGGTCACCGGCCGCCCGCTGCTGTCGGTGCCGCTGTTGGCCATCCGGCCGACCAGTTGGGTGATCAACTTCCTGGTCACCGCGCGCAGGATCAGCGCCACCAGGATGATCACCAGGATCCGGATCGGCGTCACCACGAGGGACTCGCCGTGCCGGTCGAACCAGGACGACACCTTGCCGTCGCTCTCGGCGACGTCGTACGACAGCAGGATTCCGGGGACGGGCGCGGACACGTACGAGACCTTTCGGACGACGAGCGGGAGACACTGCCCCCGCGAGGGGGGATCGGCTCCCCACAGTAGCCACGAGGCCGAGGGCCCTCGTGCGATACCTCTTGTTCGTACCTTCTGTCGTTGATCACCGTTATCTCACCGAACCCCCATCTCTGCCGTCTTCGTCCGCGCGCGCGTTCAGATCAAGACCGGTCCGGTCGGCCAGGAAGGACAGGGTGTCCACGGTGAGTTCGACCGTGCGCGAGACCGAGCGGGCCGCGTGGCCGACCTCGGCCTCGGCGCGCAGCAACACCGGGCGCCCGCTCGTGCTCGCGTCCTGCAGGGCCGCGCACATCTTGCGCGCGTGCAGCGGGTCGACCCGACTGTCGCCGTCGAACACGGTGAACAGCACCGCCGGGTAGCGCACGCCCGCGCGCACGTGGTGATAGGGCGAGTAGCCGAGCAGCCAGTCCAGTTCCTCGGCCACCTCGGCGCTGCCGTACTCGTCGGACCACAACCGGCCGAGCCCGAACCGCTCGTAGCGGACCATGTCCAGGAGCGGCATCGAGCAGGCCACGGCGGCGTACAACTGCGGCCGCTGGGTCAGCGCGGCGCCCACCAGCAGCCCGCCGTTGGAGCCGCCGGACGCGGCCAGCCGGTCGGGCGCGCTCCAGCCGCGGGCGGTCAGGTGCTCCGCGGCGGCGTGGAAATCGTCGAACACGCGTTGCTTGTTCCCACGCATGCCCGCACGATGCCACTCCTCGCCCTCTTCGGCGCCGCCGCGCAGATTCGCGATCGCGTACACGCCACCGGCCTCCACCCAGGCGAGCGCGCCCGCCGAGTAGGCCGGGCCGAGCGAGATGCCGAAGCCGCCGTAGCCGTACAACACGGCGGGTCGGGGCCGGTCCGGCTCGGCGGTCGGCGCGATCACGAACATCCGTACCTCGGTGCCGTCCGCCGACCGGTAGCACTCCTGGCGCACGTGCACGTCCGGCAGCGTCGCGGTGCCCGGTGCGGTGGCCCACGTGTCGATCGCGCCGGTGCGCGCGTCGTAGCGCAGCACCGCCGACGGCGCGGTGTAGTCGGACCAGCCGAACCACGCCTCGTGCCCGCCCTCGGGGTGCTCGGCCAGACCGCCGATCGAACCGGGCGAGCCGCCGGGCGTCGCCGGCCGGGCCAGTACCGTGCCGGTGGCCAGGTCGCACACGGTCAACTCGCCCACCGCGTGCCGGGTCCGGGTGACCAGCAGCGTCGGTGTGGGCGCGTGCGTGCCGTCCAGGATCGCGAAGCCGGTCAACACCGCGTCCGGGTCCTCCGCGACCAGATCGCGCCAGCCCTCGGGCCCGGGCGCCGCCGGGTCGGCCACACACAGCCGACCGCGTGGCGCGGCCAGGTCGGTGAACACGTACAACCGCCCGTCCCGGCCCACCCGCACACCGGTGAGCGCGTCCAGGCCCACCGTCACCGGCCGCAGCACCGGCCGCTCCGGCGAACCCGCGCGCAGGTCGGCCAGCCACAGGTCGTTGCGCGGCGCGGTGCCCAGCGACGCGGACACGGTGAGCCAGCGGCCGTCCCGACTGACCCCGACACCGAAGTAGGTGGCCGGCTCGGTACCCGCGCCGAACACCTCGACGTCCGCGGCCGGGTCGGTGCCCACCCGGTGCAGGTACACCCGGCGGTGGTACTGCTCCTCGCCCGCGGGCACCTCCTCCGCCGGCAACCGGCGCACCAGATAGAACGCGTCGCCGCCCGGGAGCCAGGCGATCGAGGTGTCGCGCACGCGTTCGATCGGGCCCTCGATCCGGGCGCCGGTGCGCACGTCGAGCACGTACAGGCGGGATTCCTCGTCGCCGCCGGTGGAGAGCAGGTAGGCGAGCCGGTCGCCCTCGTCCGAGGGCACCCACTGGTCGAGTGTGGTGGTGCCGGTCGGGTCGATCGCGATCGGATCCACCAGCGCCCGTTCGGCGCCGTCCGGCTCGACCACGAACAACACCGCGTGCTCGCGGCCGGGGTCACGGCGGATCAGGAAGTGCCGGTCGCCGCGCCAACAGGGCAGCCCGGTCAGGCCGGTGGCGAGCAGCTCGGCCAGCCGAGCGCGCAGCGCGTCGCGTCCGGCCAGATGGTCCACATGGGCGTGGAACCACTCGTCCTGCGCGGCGGACCACGCGCGGGTGGCCGGCGCGTCCGGGTCCTCCAGGGCGCGATAGGGATCCGGGACGGGGCGGCCGAACAGCACGTCGACCGTGTCCGCACGGGCGGCGGCGGGGGCGCGCGGGGTCTCGAAGGGGGCGTGTTCCGCGGGCTGCACAGAGCGCGTCATGGGCGCACCCTAGACGTCCGGGCCCATCGGTGCGCACGGTCACCACTCGGCCACGCGGGGCCACTCGTGCAGGTGAACGCTCTGTGACCTTGTCGATTCCTGGTAGCGCGGGGGGTATCCCGGCATGGACACTGGAGGCCGATCGTCCCCGGCGCGAGCCACGCGCTGTCGGCGTCACAGGGAGGCATACGTGCCGCATTCGCTGGTCCTCAACGCGTCGTACGAGCCCCTGTGCGTGGTGCCCGTTCGCCGCGCACTGATCCTCGTGCTGAACGACAAGGCAATGTGCCTGGAAGAGACAGGCACCATCCTGCACAGCGCCACCACCGAGATTCCCGTACCCAGTGTGATCAGACTGACCCGTTTCGTCCGCATCCCCTTTCGGGGCCAAGTACCGCTCACCCGCCGGGCGCTGTTCGCTCGCGACGGAGGGCGTTGTGTCTACTGCGGAAGCGCCGCCACCAGCGTCGACCACGTCGTCCCGCGCAGCCGGGGCGGGCAACACACGTGGGACAACGTGGTCTCGGCGTGTCGTCGCTGCAATCACGTCAAGAGCGACCGGTACATCGCCGAGTTGGGCTGGCGAATGCCGCGCCCCCCATCCCAACCCACCGGCCTGGCCTGGCGGATCCTCGGAACCGGCTTCCGTGATCCGCGCTGGGAGCCATACCTGGCGCCGTACGGTGCACAGGAAGCGGGCTTCGACCATTTCGACCAGGTCGCGAGCGCCTAGAAGGCGGCGGATTTCCTCAGGGGAGCCCGTCGCCGTTTTTGTTTCGACGGGTTCCCCCTGGGCCGCGGTCCGGAACCCGACACACCACGTCGCGTGTCGGCCGGACACGCCGACACCGGAGCCGTTCGGGTGCGATGCTCGCGGGCATGGAGGAACCACGCGTATCGCAACTGTCTCCCGAATTGGTCCGGCTCGCCTCCGCGTTCGGCGTGGCCACGGAGTATCAGGGGTGGCGCGGCGAGGTCGTGCACGCCGACCCGGCGACGGTGATAGCGGTGCTCGGTGCGCTCGGGGTGGACGCGTCGACACCCGAGAGCGCCCGGGCCGCACTCGCCGCGCACGAGGAACTGCGTCGGACCCGGCTGTTGCCGCCGGTTCTGGTGCTGCGCTCGGGCCGCGCGGCCGGATTCACCGTCAACGTGCCGGCCGGACACCGGGTCGACCTGTGGCTCGAACTGGAAAACGGCGGGATACGGCGTGACCTCGGCCCCGGACCGGACCGTGGACCGCTCGGTGACCCGGTCGGCGGGCACCGGATTCCCGGCGACCTGCCCCTGGGCTGGCACACCCTGCACGCGCGCTGCTCGCCCGAACCCGAGGAGTCGCTCGGCTCGGGCGGCGTGCCGAGCACGGGCGGCGAGGACGTCCGCGCCTCGTGCCCGGTCGCGATCACCCCGGCCGTGTTGCCCACGCCCGAGCGGCGCTCGTGGGGATACATGGTCCAGCTCTACTCGCTGCCCTCGCGCCGGTCGTGGGGCATCGGCGATCTGGCCGATCTCGCCGACCTGGCGGTGTGGTCGGCGCGCACCCAGGGCGCCGGCTTCGTGCTGGTCAACCCGCTGCACGCGGCCTCGCCGGTGCCGCCGGTGGAGGCATCGCCGTATCTGCCGGTGAGCCGACGCTTCCCGGACCCGATGTACGTCCGGGTCGAGGCCATCCCCGAGTTCGCCTACCTGACCCCGGTCGAGCGCGCGGTCGCCGAGGAACTCAGGGCCGCGGCGGGGGACGGGCACGACGGCGCCGAGCACCTGGACCGGGACGCGGTACGGGTGGCCAAGCGGGAGGCGCTCGCGCTGGTCCACAAGGTGCCGCGCAGCCTGGGACGGGACGCCGACTACCGCGCGTTCGTCGCGCGCGAGGGCCAGTGGCTGACCGACTTCGCCACGTGGTGCGCGCTGGTGGAGGAGTACGGCCCGTCCTGGCGCTCCTGGCCCGAGGAACTGCACGACCCGGACGCGGCCGAGGTCGACGCCGAGCGCGAACGGCTCGCCGGCGCGATCGACTTCCACCGGTGGACCCAGTGGGTGCTGGCCGACCAGTCGCGGGCCGCGCAGGACGCGGCGACCGCCGCGGGCATGGCGGTGGGCATCGTGCACGACCTCGCGGTCGGCGTGCATCCCGACGGCGCGGACGCGTGGGTGCTGGGCTCCGAGCGCGGCGGCCGGGTGCTCGCCCTGGGCGCCACCGGCGGTGCGCCGCCGGACGCGATGAACCAGATCGGCCAGGACTGGAACCAGCCGCCGTGGCACCCGCTGCGGTTGGCCGAGGTGGGCTACGCGCCGTATCGCGAACTGTTGCGCGCGGTGTTCCGGCACGCCGGCGCGGTGCGGGTGGACCACGTACTCGGGTTGTTCCGGTTCTGGTGGGTCCCCAAGGGCAACAGCCCGGCCCAGGGCGCCTACGTGCGCTACGACCACGAGGCGATGGTCGGCATCCTGGCACTGGAGGCGCACCGCGCGGGAGCGGTGGTGATCGGCGAGGACCTGGGCACGGTGGAGCCGTGGGTGCGCACCTATCTGGCCGAGCGCGGCATCCTGGGCACGTCGGTGTTGTGGTTCGAACGCGACGACAAGGGGCGGCCGTTGCCACCGGAGCAGTGGCGGGCCGGCTCGCTGGCCACGGTGACCACGCACGACCTGCCCCCCACCGCGGCCCGGCTCGCGGGCGAGCACATCGATCTGTGGGAGCGGCTGAGCCTGCTGGTACGGGATGCGGAGACCGAACGCGCCGAAGACCTCGCCGACCGTGAGCAGTGGCTCGAACTGCTGCGCCGGCGCGGCTACCTGCGGCCCGGCGCGGGCGAGCGGGAGACGATCGAGGCCCTGCACCGACTGCTCGCCGCGACGCCGTGCCGACTGCTGGGCGTGTGGCTGCCGGACGGGGTCGGCGATCGCCGACCGCAGAACCTGCCGGGGACCTGGAACCAGTACCCGAACTGGTTGTTGCCGGTGGCCGACGGCGAGGGCCGGCACGTTTACCTGGAGGACCTGCCGGTCAACCCGCGCGCGGTGTCGCTGGCCCGGGCGTTTCGCGGCCTGTAGAGGGCGGACGCGCCGAAGCCGCCGACCGGGTGCGGACCCGGTCGGCGGCTTCGGTCGAACGTCAGTGCTTCTTCTTGATGATGTCCGGAAGCATCACGAGACCCGCGATGATCAGGAAGGACAGGATCGGGATGCCGACGAAGATCCCGAGGGTCTCGCCGATACCCAGCTTGGGAGCCGGGTCGTCGCCGTCGTCGCGGACGTTCGCGAACGCCGGCGACGAAATCAGCGACATGAGCGTGACAACGGCCGACACGGCCCCGGCGCGAAGTGCATTCCTGTTCACCACGAAACCCACGCTACCGGGCGCACACCCACACCCGCGCACCGGGTTGACCCTTCCGTGCAAACCGACCACCACCGGCCTCGGCCGCCACCCGCCGGCGTCGACCGCCGGCCGGGCTGATCAACAGCCCGGCCGGCGGTCGAGGCCAAGTAGCCCGGCCGGCGCTCGACGTCGAGGCAGAGGCCGGGCCGCAGGCCGGCAACCCGCGCCGCACGGCTAACGTGTGTCGCGCGCCCGCGCCCGAAGCGCCCGGGCCACCCCGTCGCGGCTCTCCACCACCAGGCGCCGCAGCCCGGCCGGGTGTTCCGCCGCCGCGAGCCACGCGTCGGTGCGGTCCAGGGTGTCGGCGGTGACCTGGAGGGTCGGGTACAGGCCGATCACGATCTGCTGGGCGATCTCGTTGGTGCGGGTCTTCCACACGTCCGCGATCGCGGCGAAGTACCGGTCGGTGTAGGTCGCGAGCAGGTCGCGCTGGGCCGGCTGGACGAAGCCGCCGATCACCGCCGCCTGGATCGCGTTGGGCAGCGCGTCGGATTCGACCACCGAAGCCCACGCCTCGTCCTTGGCCGCGGCGGTCGGTCGCGCCGCGCGGCAGGCCGCCGCGTGCCGCTGTCCGGCCGCGGTCGAGTCCCGCTCCACCTCGGCGTCCACGTCGGCGTCGGTCGCCACGCCCGTCGCGGACAACCGCAGCAGCAGCGCCCAGCGCAGGTCCGCGTCGACGGCCAGGCCCTCGATCCGCTCCCCGCCGTCCAGCAGCCCGCGCAGGAGCTGCAGGTGGTCCTGCCGCGCGGCCACCGACGCCAGGCAGCGGGCCCAGGCGAGCTGGTGGTCGCTGCCCGGCTCGGCCGCGCGCAGGAACCGCTCGGCCGCCACCGCGAGTTCGGCCAGCGAGCGCTCGCGGTGCGCCGGGTCGGCGTACAACTCCAGCGCGCTGGTGACCTGGCGCTGGAGCGACTGGACGATGTTGATGTCCTTTTCGCCGCCCGCGCCGGCCAGCACCAGCTTGAGGTAGTCGCGCGTCGCCATCTCCGCGTCGCGCGTCATGTCCCACGCGGCCGCCCAGCACAGCGCGCGCGGCAGCGGGTCGACGAACTCGCCGATCGCGTCGGTGACGAACGCGAGCGACTCCTCGTCGAGCCGGATCTTGGTGTAGGTCAGGTCGTCGTCGTTGAGCAGCACGACGGCCGGCCTGGTCAGGCCGACCAGGTCCGCGACCTCGGTCCGGGCGCCGGTGATGTCCAGCTCCAGGCGGTGGGTGCGGACCAGGCCCGCGTCGGTGCGGTCGTAGAAGCCGATCGCGATCCGGTGCGAGCGCAGCGTCGGCCACTCCCGCGGAGCCTCCTGGAGCACCGCGAACGAGGTGATCAGGCCGTCCGAGGAGGTCTCGATCGCGGGCCGCAGCGTGTTCACGCCGGCGGTCTCCAGCCACTCGCGCGACCACGCCTTCAGGTCCCGGCCCGAGGTCTCCTCCAGTGCGCCGAGCAGGTCGGCCAGCCGGCTGTTGCCCCAGGCGTGCTTCTTGAAGTACGTCCGCACGCCCGCGAAGAAGTTCTCGCTGCCCACGTAGGCGACCAGTTGCTTGAGCACCGAGGCGCCCTTGGCGTAGGTGATCCCGTCGAAGTTGACCTCGACGTCCTCCAGGTCCCGGATGTCCGCGAAGATCGGGTGCGTGGACGGCAGTTGGTCCTGCCGGTAGGCCCAGGTCTTCATCCGGTTGCCGAACGTGGCCCACGCGTGCGACCAGCGGGTCACCTCGGCCTGGCAGCGCACCGACGCGTAGGTGGCGAACGACTCGTTCAGCCACAGGTCGTCCCACCACTGCATGGTGACCAGGTCGCCGAACCACATGTGCGCGAGCTCGTGCAGGATGGTCTCGGCACGCGTCTCGTAGGACGTGTCGGTGACCTTCGAGCGGAAGACGTAGTCCTCCAGGATCGTCACGCAGCCCGCGTTCTCCATCGCGCCCGCGTTGTACTCGGGCACGAAGAGCTGGTCGTACTTCGCGAACGGGTACGGGAAGTCGAACTGCTTCAGGAAGTAGTCGAAGCCCTGCTTGGTGACGTCGAAGATGTTGTCCGCGTCCAGGAACGGCGCGAGCGAGGCTCGGCAGTACACGCCGAGCGGGACGACGGTGCCGTCCTCGGCCGTATAGCTGTCCTGGACCGCGTGGTAGTGGCCCGCCACCAGCGCGGTGATGTACGTGGAGATCCGCGGGGTCGGCTCGAACGCCCACACCGAGGTGCCGTCGGCGCCGGCCGAGGGCTCGGGGGTGGGTGAGCAGGAGACCACGTGCCAGTCGCTCGGGGCACTGATCGTGAAGGCGAAGGTGGCCTTCAGATCCGGCTGTTCGAAGTTGGCGAACACCCGGCGCGCGTCAGCCACCTCGAACTGGGTGTAGAGGTAGGTCTTGTCGTCGACCGGGTCGACGAAGCGGTGCAGGCCCTCGCCGGTGTTCATGTACGCGCAGGACGCGACGACGCGCAGCTCGTTGCTCTCGGCGAGGTCGGTCAGCGCGATCCGGCTGTCCGCGTACACCGAGGAGACGTCGAGCGCCTTGCCGTTGAGGGTGATCTCGTGCACCTCGGGGGCGACCAGATCGACGAACGTCGTCGCGCCGGGCTCGGTACACCCGAACCTCAGCACGGTCGTGGACGGGAACGTCGCACCGGTGCCGGTCAGGTCGAGGGTGATGTCGTACGAGTCGACGGACAGTATCCGAGCCCGCTCGCGGGCTTCGTCACGCGTCAGATTGGTACCGGGCACGCTGCGCTCCTTGTGGGATGGGCGCCGCCGGGAAGGGGCGGCCGACGGATCGGACCCCGCCCGGGATGACGGCGGGGTCCGCGAAGGTTTTTCAGTTCCGCTGGTCGCGCTTTCGAGCCTTGAGCGCACGCGCCACGTCGTCGCGGCATTCCAGCACCAGCCGGCGCAGCGCCGGCACCGGCTCGGCCGCGGCCAGCCAGTCGTCGGTCCGGCGCAGCGTGTCGGCGTCGACTCGACCCGACGGGTACAGGCCGACCACGATCCGGCGGGCGATCTCGATCGAACGGTCCCGCCAGACCGGCGCGAGCGCGGCGAAGTAGCGGTCGGTGTACGGCTCGGTCAGCTCTTCCTGGCCGGGCGTGGCGAAGCCCGCGATCACCGCGTTGAGCATCGCGTTGGGCAGCTCGTCGGTCTCCACCACGAGCCGCCACGCCTCGGCCTTGGCCGCCGCGGTGGGTCGCGCGGCCCGGCACTCGATCGCGTGCCGGCGGCCCGCCGCGGTGCCGTCGCGCTCGACCTCGGCGGTGATGTCGGGCTCGTCGGCGGCGCCGCCCGCGCACAACGCGCGCAACAGCACCCAGCGCAGCTCGGTGTCCACCGCCAGCCCGGCGATCTCGGCGTCACCGGTCAACAGGTCGCGCAGGAAGGAGAGTTCCTCGGTGGTCGAGGACGCCGAGGCCAGGCAACGGGCCCAGGCCAGTTGGTGGTCGCCGCCGACCGGTGCGGCCCTGAGCTCGGCCAGCGCACCGGCCGCGAGCAGGCGCAGGCCCTCGGCCCGGAACGCGGGGTCGGTGTAGCGGTCCAGGCCGGTCTTGACCTGCACCTGAAGCTTTTGCACCACGCCCACGTCGCTCTCCCGGCCGGCGTGCCGCAGCACCAGCGCCAGGTACTGGCTCGCGGGCAGCTCGCCGTCCCGGGTCATGTCCCAGGCCGCGCCCCAGCACAGGGCGCGGGCGAGCGAGGAGTCCAGCTCGCCGAGCGAGTCGAGCAGGGCCTGCCACGACCGCGCGTCGAAGCGCACCTTCGCGTAGGTGAGGTCGTCGTCGTTGAGCAGGATCAGCGGGGTGCGGGCGCGGCCGACCAGCTCGGGCACCTCGGTGCGCGCGCCGACCACGTCCACCTCGACCCGGGCGACGCGTTCGGCGCCGTCGTACAGGCCGATCGCGATCCGGTGCGGACGCAGTGTGGGGAACCCCGGGGCGGCCTCCTGGAGCACCGCGAACGAGGTGATCACGCCGTCCGCGTCGGTCTCGATCGCGGGCCGCAGCGTGTTCACGCCGGAGGTCTCCAGCCAGTCCGCCGACCAGGACTTGAGGTCGCGACCGGAGGTCTCCTCCAGGGCGGAGAGGAAGTCGGCGAGCGTGGTGTTGCCCCACGCGTGCCGCTTGAAGTACGACCGGGCACCCGCGAAGAACTCGTCCTCGCCCACGTAGGCGACCAGTTGCTTGAGCACCGAGGCGCCCTTGGCGTAGGTGATCCCGTCGAAGTTGAGCTTGGCGTCCTCCAGGTCGTTGATCACCGCCACGATCGGGTGGGTGGTGGGCAACTGGTCCTGGCGGTACGCCCAGTCCTTGCGTCGCGCGGCGAAGCTCGTCCACGCGTCGGTCCAGCGGGTGGCCGCGCCCTGCGAGTAGGAGCCCATGAAGTCCGCGAAGGACTCCTTCAGCCACAGGTCGTCCCACCAGCGCGGGGTGACCAGGTCGCCGAACCACATGTGGGCCATCTCGTGCAGGATCACGTTGGCGCGGTTCTCGTACGCCGAGTCGGTGACCTTGGAGCGGAAGACGAAGTCCTCGGTGAAGGTGACCGCGCCCGGGTTCTCCATCGCGCCGAGGTTGTACTCGGGCACGAAGAGCTGGTCGTACTTGCCGAACGGGTACGGGAAGTCGAACCGGTCGTGGAACAGGTCCAGGCCCTGCCGGGTGACCTCGAAGATCTCCTCGTGGTCGAAGGCGTCGGCCAGCGACGCGCGGCAGAACCCGCCGAGCGGGACGACGAGGCCGTCGGGGCCGGTGTAGGTGTCGAAGACCGCGTGGTAGGGACCGGCCACGACCGCCGTCAGGTAGGTGGAGATGCGCGGCGTCGGCGCGAAGTCCCAGCGGGCGACCCCGTCGCGGACCGGCACCGGGTCCGGCGTGGTCGAGTTCGAGACCACGTGCCAGTCGGCCGGCGCGGTCACCGAGAAGCGGAACGCGGCCTTGAGGTCCGGCTGTTCGAAGTTCGCGAACACCCGGCGCGAGTCGGCCGGCTCGTACTGGGTGTAGAGGTAGACCCGCTCGTCGACCGGGTCGACGAAGCGGTGCAGGCCCTCGCCGGTGCGGCTGTAGGCGCACGACGCGAGCACACGCAGTTCGTTGGCGCCCTCGACCAGGTCGTCCAGCAGCACCCGGGTGCCGTCGAAGACCTGCGCGGGGTCGAGCTCGCGGCCGTTGAGCACGACCTCGTGTACGTGCGGGGCGAGCAGATCCACGAACGTGGCCGCACCCGCCTCTCGGCATCCGAAACGGAGCACCGTCTCGGAGCGGAACGTCTCCGTGCTGTCGGTGCTGACGTCGAGCCTGACGTCGTAGTCCTCGACGCTCAGGATCCGGGCCCGCGTGCGGGCCTCCTCGCGGGTCAGGTTCCTGCCGGGCACTGGATCACTCCCTGGTTGGCTGCGGTCCCGGCCGATCCTTTCACGGCGGGGGCGACGGTGTCGGCCCGGTTTCCCGGCCGGATTCGCGGCGGCGGGGACGCCGTCGGTCGGGGTGGGCGCGCGGCGCCGCGGGGATTGTCCCGGTCGGCAGGAATGGCACGGTGCCCTCGCGGGTTGCACAGCATCGACGGCCGGCCCGCCGTCCGGCGTTCGGCCACGCGCACGGCGCGGTCGGGCGCGAGGCACCGCGCACCAGGTATCAGGATCGAGAGGAACCCCGCTGTGACCACCAAGGACGACGGATCCGCCCGCGACATAGCGCAATTTTGGTTCGACCCGCTGTGTCCGTGGGCGTGGATGACCTCCCGCTGGATGCTCGAGGTGGAGAAGATCCGCCCTGTGGACGTGCAGTGGCACGTGATGAGCCTGTCCGTGCTCAACAGCGGCCGGGACGACATCCCGGACGCGTACAAGGAGATGCTGGAGCGGGGCTGGGGGCCGGTGCGCGTGTGCATCGCCGCCGAGCAGCGCTTCGGCAACGAGGTGCTGCTGCCGCTGTACACCGCGCTGGGCACCCGCCGACACCCGGGTGGTGAGGAGTTCACGCGCGAGGTGATCGAGGCCGCGCTCACCGAGGCCGGGCTGCCCACCGAACTCGCCGACGCCGCCGACTCGACCGAGTACGACGAGGCGCTGATCAAGTCGCACCACGACGGCATGGACCGGGTGGGCATGGACGTCGGCACCCCGGTGATCAGCGTCAACGGCGTGTCGTTCTTCGGCCCGGTGGTGACGCCGGCGCCCAAGGGCGAGGACGCGGGCAAGCTCTGGGACGGTGTGGTGCTGGTCGCGGGCACGCCGGGCTTCTTCGAGATCAAGCGCACCCGGGACCAGGGGCCGATCTTCGACTGACCGACTCGACCGGCTTCGACTGACCGGATGAAACCTGCCGGCGTCGACCGGAAACCGCTACAAAACAAAGCAAAGCTAATTAATCTGGATAAATGACGGCTCCGGAACGCCAGAGCAGCGTGATCCACACCTCCCGAACCGGGCGGCCGGATCCGTGCACGCCCAACGGCAACGCCCCCTACGGGTCCCGCATGCCGCGGCTGCGCGACCGCGCGCTCGCCTTCGGGCTGCGCGCGGTCGTGCCGCTGTGGCGGTGCGTGGGACTGCGGATGGGGGCGGCCTCGCTGCGGCACTACCTGGTCGGGCGCGGCGCGCCGTTCGTGATCGACCCGACCCAGCCGCTGCGGGCCAAGCCGTTCCGCCGCGCGGCGCTCACCCACTTCGAGGAGTGGTGGGCGCTCGCGGCGATCCGCTGGCACGACAGCGGGGGCCTGGAGAGCGTCTTCGAGACCACCACGCACTGGCACGGCGTGCTGATCCGGCGCGGTGACGACACCGACTGGTGGCTGGCCATGCGTGGTCTCCAGTACCGGATCACCGGCCGGATCGAGGTGCTGCCCGGCACCACCTCGGTCCCGGGCTCGCCGGTGCTGCCCGACGTGCGCCTGGTGTATCGGGTCGAGGTCTACAAGGACTGGGGCTTCGACAAGGGTCAGGGCGAGTACGGGGTGTCCTTCACGCCGCTCGCGCGCCTGCACGAGGTCGGCCTGGCCCGCGAGTTCCCGGTCACCGGCCGCAGTGGCGACCTGGTGTGGACGTCGAACGGCCCACACGGACGCACGGATCCGTCCATGTTCTGAGCGGGCCCGCCCAGCGGCCGATGCGCCCGGGCGCGGGTTCTCGGGCCGGCTCTGTGTATTGCACACGTGTCGACGTACGCTCGGCTGCGTCCCAGTGACGAGCGGCGAGGAGTCCGGCGGCATGACCAAGGCTTACGACACGATCTACATCGACGGCGCGTGGACGGCTCCCTCGTCGAGCGAGACCATCGAGGTCGTCGACCCGAACACCGAGCGGGTCGTGGCGACCGTGCCGCAGTGCACGCCCGCCGACGTGGACCTGGCCGTGGCCGCGGCCAGGCGTGCCTTCCCCGGGTGGGCGGCGACGCCGCCGGCCGAGCGGGCCGCGCTGCTCGCGAAGGCGCGGGACCTGCTCGCCGAGCGCTCGGCCGAGATGGCCGAGGTGATCGTCGCGGACATGGGCGCGCCCGCCGCACTGGTCGAGCGGGTGCACCTGGGTCTGCCGCTGGTCGTGCTGGGCAGCTACGTCAAGCTCGCCGACGAGTTCCCGTGGGAGGAGAACATCGGCTCCTCGCTGGTGGTGCGCGAACCGGTCGGCGTGGTCGGCGCGATCACCCCGTGGAACTTCCCGTTGCACCAGATCACCAACAAGCTCGGCCCGGCGCTGGTCGCGGGCTGCACCGTGGTGCTCAAGGCCAGCGAGGTCGCGCCGCAGGCCGCCCACCTGTTCTTCGAGATCCTGCACGACGCGGGCTTCCCGGCGGGCGTGGTCAACCTGGTCTCCGGCACCGGACCGGTGGTCGGCGAGGCCATCGCGGCCCACCCGGACGTCGACATGGTCTCGTTCACCGGCTCGACCAGGGCCGGCACGCGCGTGTCCGAACTCGCCTCGGCGACGGTCAAGCGGGTCGCGCTCGAACTCGGCGGCAAGTCCGCCAACGTGATCCTGCCCGGCGCCGACCTGGAGAAGGCGGTGCGCGCGGGCGTGGGCGGCGCGTACCTCAACAGCGGGCAGACGTGCAGCGCGCCGACCCGGATGCTGGTGCACCGCGACGACCTGCCGCGCGCGGTCGAGTTGGCCGCGGAGACTGCGACGGCGATGACCGGAAAGCTCGGCCCGCTGGTCAACGCGACCCAGTTCGAGCGGGTGCGCGGCTACATCGCCAAGGGCATCGAGGAGGGCGCGACCCTGGTGGCCGGCGGCCCGGAACTGCCCGAGGGCGTCGAGAGCGGCTACCACGTGCGGCCCACGGTCTTCTCCGACGTCACCAGCGAGATGACCATCGCGCGCGAGGAGATCTTCGGCCCGGTGTTGTCGATCCTGGCCTACGACACCGAGGAGGAGGCCGAGCGGATCGCCAACGACACCCCCTACGGTCTCGCCGGCGCGGTGTGGGGGCCCAGCCGCGAGGCCGCGGTCGCGTTCGCCCGCAGGATGCGCACCGGCCAGGTGGAGATCAACGGCGGGGCGTTCAACCCGCTTGCCCCGTTCGGCGGTTACAAGCAGTCCGGCAACGGGCGCGAACTGGGTCGATTCGGCCTGGAGGAGTACCTGGAGGTCAAGTCGCTGCAACTGTGACGCTCGGCCGAACGCTGTCGGTGGTGCTCGACACGGTGCTTTCGGTGGCGCTCGACAATGTTCGGATCGATACGTTGTCGGGCGCCGCCGTGATCGTTCGATGTCCGATTGGTTAAGTTCACAGGGTCCCGCAACACAAGAGTGTGGAGTCAGCTGTGAGTACTGCCCTTCTCGACGCGCGCCGCCCCGTCCTGGCCGACCTGATCCCGGCCCGGGTCTTCAAAGGCGCCGCCGTGCGCGACGCCGCGCTGGTCGTCGGCGCGTCCGCGTTCGTCGGCCTCGCCGCCCAGATCTCCGTCCCGGTGCCCGGCTCGCCGGTCCCGGTGACCGCGCAGACCTTCGCCGTGCTGCTCGCCGGCAGCGCGCTCGGCGCCTGGCGCGGGCTCGCCGCGATGGTGCTCTATCTGGGTCTGGGCGCGGCGGGCATGCCGTGGTTCGCGGAGGGCACCTCCGGCACCGGCTTCCCGACCCTGGGCTATGTGTTCGGCATGGTGCTCGCCGCCGCCGCGGCCGGCTTCCTGGCCCAGCGCGGCACCGACCGCAGCCCGCTGCGCACCGTCGGCACGATGGTGCTGGGCAACGCGGTGATCTACGCGGCCGGCCTCACCTACCTCGCGCACGACCTCGGCATCTCGATGTCCAAGGCGTACGAGATCGGCATGCAGAACTACCTCTTCGGCGACGCGGTCAAGATCCTGCTCGCGACGGCGCTGCTGCCCACCGCGTGGAAGCTGGTCGGCCGGCGCGGCTGACGCCCCGTCACCGGTCGGGCCCCGTTTCCCCGTCAGGGGAGGCGGGGTCCGATTTTTTTGGCGAGCGGCACCCGCGGACGCCTACTCTCGTCCCATGAGACCGGGGGCAACCAAGCGCATCGCCATCAGCGGAACCGTCGTCGCGTTCCTGATCGTGGCCGGACTGGGCAACCAGTGGGTGTTCAAGGAGTCGTGGGGCGAGAGCAGCGACAGCGACAAGTGGTACATGGTGCTGCTGCGGATCATCGGCCATCCGCTGTGGATCGCGGACAAGGGCGAACTCGGTGACGAGTTCCGGGTCAGCTTCACCACCAAGGACGTCACCGCCGGCTATGTCGGCATCGCGGTGCTGTTCGTGGTGGTCGCGGCGGTGCTCGCGCTCGGTGCGCGCGGCCTGAGCGAGCGTGCCGGCGGCTTCGTGGCGTTCGTGGTCGGCTGGTTCTCGCTGGTGCTCGGCGGCGCGCTGCACTCGCTGACCGTCTTCACGATCGTGCACGACGAGGCCGGGCGCAGGCGCGGCGTCTCGGGCTTCCAGGACGCGATGACCACGATCCAGGCCGGCGCCTACTTCGGGCTGCTCACCGGCTGGCTGGTGGGCCTGGCCGCGGCGGCCGGCTACGTGGCGGCGCGCGGGGCGGCGAGCCCGGCAGGTTACCCGCCGCCCCCGATGACCGTCTACGGCCAAGCCGGCGCGTACGGCCCGCCCGGCGCCCCCGGCAACCTCGCCTTCGGCCTCCCGCCGCAGTCGCCCTACGGTGCCCCCACCACCATCAGGCCCGCGGGCCCGCCGCCCACCGCGCCGCCTCGGCCGACCGGTGCGCCGGACACGCCACCCGGTGGATACCGGCCCTGATGGGACGTTCGGGACCGAGCCTGAGAGACTGCGGCCCATGCGCGTTTACCTCGGCTCCGACCATGCCGGCTACGACCTCAAGCAGCACCTCATCGCGTGGCTCGACGCCAATGGCCACGAGGCCGTCGACTGCGGCCCGGCCGTACAGGCCGACTCCTACGACTACCCCGTGTTCTGCCTGCGGGCCGGCGAGCGGGTGGCCGCCGACCCGGGCAGCCTCGGCGTCGTGCTCGGCGGCTCCGGCAACGGCGAGGCGATCGCGGCGAACAAGGTCAAGGGGGTGCGCTGCGCCCTGGTGTGGAGCCAGGAGACCGCGTCGCTGGCCCGCGAGCACAACAACGCGAACGTGATCTCGATGGGCGCGCGCATGCACTCGCTCGACGAGGCGACGAAGTTCCTCGAGGTCTTCGTGAACACCCCGTACAGCGAGGCCGAGCGGCACACCCGCCGGATCAACATGCTCACCAAGTACGAGAACACCGGCGAACTGCCGACCCTGCCGTAGCCCGAGGCCGCTCCGCCGGCGCCCCCGATCGGTCCGTCCGGTCGGGGGCGCCGCCATGTCGGTGCGGATCGGTAGCGTGGAGGCGTCACACCACCGCGCATCCACCACCGGGTTTCACCACCGAATCCACCACTTCGCATTCGTCGCCGCACTGGAGGCCGCGTGCCCGAGGGCCACACCATCCACCGTCTCGCCACCGCCCACCAGGAGCGCTTCGGCGGACTGCCGCTGCGGCTGAGCAGCCCGCAGGGCCGATTCGCGGAGAGCGCGGCGCTGCTCGACGGGGAGCCCCTGGTCGCCACCGACGCGCACGGGAAGCACCTGTTCCTGGAGTTCTCCGGCGAGCGCTACATCCACGTGCATCTGGGCCTGTACGGACAGTTCTCCTTCGGCGAGGGCGACAAGCTGCCCGACCCGGTCGGTCAGGTCCGGCTGCGGCTGGCCGCGAAGGTGCCGGGCGGCGCGGCCTGGGCCGACCTGCGCGGCCCCACCGCCTGCCGACTGCTGGACCGGGCCGAGAAGGACGCGGTGCACGCCCGGCTGGGCCCCGACCCGCTGCGGGCGGACGCGGACCCGGCGGCGGCGTGGCAGCGGATCCAACGCAGCGCGAAGCCGATCGGCGCGCTGCTGATGGAGCAGAACGTGCTCGCGGGCGTGGGCAACGTCTACCGCGCCGAGGTGCTGTTCCGGTTCGGCGTCGATCCCCGGCTGGCGGGCAACCGGCTCGCGCGGGAGACCTGGGACGCGATGTGGGCCGACCTGGTGCTGCTGATGCGCGAGGGCGTGCTGTCGGGCCGGATCGACACCGTGCGCCCCGAGCACACCCCCGAGGCGATGGGCCGCGAGCCGCGCAAGGACGACCACGGTGGCGAGGTGTACGTCTACCGGCGCACCGACATGCCGTGTTTGGTGTGTGAAACCCCGGTCAAGACCGCCGAGTTGGTCGGCCGGAATCTGTTCTGGTGTCCCACCTGTCAGCCGTCGGCGTAACCTCCGATTGGTGACCGTTCGGTAGTGTCGCGGGGTGGCCGCGCCGACAAGCAGAGGAAACCGGGCAAGCCGGACCGGGAGGCGCGCGACACTCGTGCGCTCGGGCCGGCGCGTCGCGACCTGGCTGCGGCATCGGGTCTTCCCCTCCGACGGGTTCGCCCTGGCCGGACTGCTGGCCGCGGTCACCGCGTGCGGCCTGCTCTCGGATGTGAACGCGTCGTGGTTCCCGGCCACGATGACGGCGCTGCCGATCCTGGTCGGCGGGTTGGTGCTGCGGATGCCCAGCCTGCTCCTGCTGTACGCGGCCACCGCCGGCGTACTGGTCGCGCAGCACCAGGTGCACGACCCGGAAGAGGTCACCGCGGGCACCATCGTGGTGGTCGGGGCGATCGCGGGCATCGTGCTGCTGATGGCCCGGATGCGGACCCGCCTGGGCGTGCAGTGGACGCGTGGCGAGTCGATGTTGTTCGACCTGCGGGACCGGTTGCGGGCCCAGGGCGAGATGCCGGTGCTGCCGCCGCAGTGGCATACCGAGGTGGTGCTGCGACCGGCCGGTGGGCAGTCGTTCTCCGGCGACTTCCTGGTCGCCTCCCGCGGCGCGGGCGGCGGGCGGGTGCTCGAGGTGGTGCTGGTCGACGTCTCCGGCAAGGGGCTGGCCGCGGGCACGCGCGCGTTGATGTTGTCCGGCGCGTTCGGCGGGCTGCTCGGCTCGTTGCCCCCGCACGGTTTCCTGCCGGCGGCGAACGACTACCTGTTGCGCCAGGAGTGGGCGGAGGGCTTCGCGACGGCGGTGCACGTCGTGCTCGACCTGGAGTCGGGCGAGTACGAGTTGATCTCGGCGGGACACCCTCCGGGCGTGCACTGGGACGCGGGCTCCGGGCGCTGGCACGTGATCGAGGCGGTCGGCCCGCTCCTGGGGGTGATCGAGGACGCGACCTTCGAGGGCGTCAAGGGCCGGCTGGGCACCGGCGACGCGCTCCTGTTGTTCACCGACGGCATGGTGGAGATGCCCGGCGAGGACATCGCCACCGGCATCGACCGTTTCCTCGGTGAGGCCGAGCGGCTGGTCCGGGACGACTTCCACGACGCGGCGCGCCGGATCGTGGCGGCGGCCGGGCGCAACGTGGGCGACGACCGCGCGGTGGTGCTGCTGCGCCGGCGCTGAGGTCGGCCCGGGGTTCGCTCAGCGGGCGGGCTCCGCGGTGCTCGGGGCCGGACGCGCCAGGGCCGCCAGTTCGGCGGGCGTGCGCGGCAGGGTGCCCGCCGGGGCCAGCCCGTGTGCGGCCAGTACGGCGGCGGCCGCGTGCGCCCAGGTCGGCCGCAGGCTCGCGGCGGCCAGCAACTCGGTGTCCGCGAGCAATTCGTGCGCCGGCCCGGTGTGCAGGCGCCCGTGTGCGAGGACCGCCGCGTCGTCGGCCCAGCGCAGCGCGAGGTCCACGTCGTGGGTGGCCATCACCACCGTCGTCCCGGTCGCACGCAAGTGGTCGAGCGTGTGCAACAGCGCTTCCTGCCCGGCCGGATCCAGGCCCGCGGTCGGCTCGTCCAGCACCAGCACCTCGGGCCGCATCGCGATCGCGCCGGCGATGGCGACCCGCTTGCGCTGGCCGAAGGACAGCAGGTGCACGGGCCGCTCGGCCAGTTCGGTGATTTCGAGCGCGGCCAGTGCCTCGGCCACCCGCGAGCGCACCTCGGCCGGGTCCAGATCCAGGTTGAGCGGCCCGAACGAGACGTCCTGGGCCACCGACGCCGAGAAGAGCTGGTCGTCGGGATCCTGGACGACCAGTTGCACGGCCCGCCGCAGCGCGGTGAGCCCCTTGCGGTCGTGCCGAATCGGCACCTCGTGCAGTTCGACCCGCCCCGAGTCCGGTGTCAGGCCGCCGGTCAACAGCCGCAGCAGCGTGGTCTTCCCGCTGCCGTTGGGCCCGAGCAGCGCCAGCGCCCGCCCGGTCGGAACGGACAGGGACAGCCCGCTCAACACGGCCGGCCCGTCCTCGTAGGCGTAGCCGATCTCTCGTACCCGCAACGGAATCACGGCACCACCGATACCAGGAGAAGAGTGGCGGCGACGACCGCCGCCACGACGAACAGGGAGCCCGCGACGAACGCCCGCGAGATGCGTACCTCGTCCACCAGCACCCGCAGGCGCCCGTCGTAGCCGCGTCCGGCCAGACCCGCCTCCAGGCGCTGGGCGCGGGCGAACGCGTGCACGAAGACCGCCGAGCCGAGCCCGGCCACCGAGCGCCAACGGGCTCGCCGGGTGCGGTGACCCAGCCGGTCCGCCTGGGCCTGGTTGATCCGCGTGGTCGTGTCGTAGAGCAAAAACAACATTCGATACATCACCGCGGCGACGTCCACCACGGCGGCCGGCACGCCCACCCGGGTCAGCCTCGGCAGTACGTCCGACAGCGGTGTGGTGAACGCGAACAGCAGCATCGCCAGGCCCGCGGCGGTGGAGCGGGCGAGCAACTCGGCGGCGTGGCGCGGCCCGTTGGGGGCCCAGCCGACACCGTCCGCGCCGATCGTGACGAGCAGGGCGAGCGCGCCGGTGGCGGCGAATCCGAGCGGCGCGCGGGCGGCTCGCCACAACCGCCGGGCGGGCACGCGCGCGAAGCCGAACGCGACGACCAGGACGGTCGCCGCGACCAGGACCGCGCCGGGCCACGGCGGCAGTGCCACCGCGCACCCGAGCAGCCCGAAGGAGAGCACGGCCTTGTCGGCCGGATGGCGGTGACGCCACGAACTCGCGTGCGCCGCCGCGTCGATCGGCAGCACGGAATCAGCGGCCCGGGACCGATGCCGGCGTCTGGTCCGCTGGTGTCGCCCCGGCGGCATTCGCCGAAGCGGCGGTCGGTTCGTCGGGCGTGTCCGAGGCATCCGGCGCGAGCCGGCGGCGGGTGCGCTTGACCCCGAACATGTAGCCGACCACGCCCGCGCCGAGGGCGGCCTGCAACGCGAACAGACCGGACTCGATCTCTCCGGACGGCGGTTCGTACAGCGGGCTGAACCACGGCTCGTAGTCCGGGTCGTTCTCGGTGATCGCGGTCTCCGCCTGGGTGTCGGCGCCCGCGAACGGCTCGTCCTTGTGGTCGCCCATGCCGAACACCACGGGCAGGACCGCGAGCAGTACCACGGCCAACACGATCAGCAGGTTGATCTTCGTGGAGCGCTTCACTTGGACTTCTCCTCCTCGCGCGCGATCCGCGCGTCCGTGACCACACCGAGCCGGACCAGATCGCCGCGGCTGGACTGCCGCAACAAGCGCACGACCAGGACGGTCAGCAGACCCTCGCTGATCGCCAGCGGGATCTGGGTGAGGGAGAAGATGCCGCCGAACTTGGCCAACGCGCCCGCGAATCCGCTGTCCGGGTCGGGGAAGGCCAGGGCCAACTGCACGCTGGTGACGCAGTAGGTGCTCAGGTCCGCGACGAACGCGCCCACGAACACCGCGACATCCAGCGGTGTGGTGCCGCCGCGTCCGTCCAGGAGCGAACGGGCCAGCCGATACGCGCCGTAGCCGGCCCACGGGCCGACGATCGCCATGGAGAACACGTTCGCGCCGAGCGTGGTCAGCCCGCCGTGCGCGAGCAGCAACGCCTGGAAGAGCAGGGTGATCGTGCCCAGTACGGCCATGATCGGCGGCCGGAACAGGATCGCGCCCAGTCCGGTACCGGTGGGATGCGAGCAACTACCGGTGACGGAAGGGATCTTGAGCGCGGACAGCACGAACGAGAACGCGCCGGACGCGCCGAGCAGCAGCGTGTTCTCGGGTTTGTCGCGTACCTCGCGGGTGAGCGCGCGGGCGCCGTGGACGACGAACGGGGCCGACGCGACGCCCCAGGCGGCAGCGTGTTCCCAGGGCAGATAGCCCTCTGCGATATGCATGAGGAAGGGTCCCTCTCCAACACCTCGTGGACGGACGATCGCCGTGGCCGGTCTCCTGGCTGACGGGTCGTACGTTCACATCTCCGCCTTCCCGGGGCCGCGCGAGCGGTCCCAGTGGCTTCCCGCGGCGACGAATCAACGTTTCCGCGGGGGTGGAGGAGAACTTCCCGATCACAGTGGCGAGGGCCGCGCCGGCATCGAACCGGCTTCCCGAGCACCACGGCGAGCCGACACTAGTGGTCGGATGGACATGGCGACAAGATGGCTTTTGCAAACCGTGCGCAAGACCACAATGCGGGCGGAGCGGTCGAGCAATTGCCGCATTCCGGAGCGTGATCGTCGACGGGTGCGGCGGGGCGCGATTGCGGTGCGATGCGGAGTGGCGCGGTGTGGCGCGGCTCGGCGCCGAGGCACGCCGCGCGGTGCTCAGTCCAGGCCGGGTCCTCGGCCCCGGACCACCACGGTGCCCGCAGCCCGGTCACCGACCCGCTGGCGCCGCTCGCTGGTGAGCACCGCGGTCAGGCCGACCGCGCCGAGCGCGAACGCGTCGACGCACAGCAGCAGCCAGCGGATCCCGAGCTGACGCCGCCCCGCCCGCCCACCGGACACGTCCACGACCCGGATACCGAACATCTGCATGCCCCACGTGCGCCCGTCGTGCTCGGCGGGCCGCAGTACCCAGTACCAGAACAGGATGGCCAGCGCGACCATCAGCACACCGACGGTGATCGTCGCGGTCAGCGGGCCGCTGCGGATCGAACCGTCGGGATGTGTGGGCAGCAGGACGAACAGGAACATCGCGGCGCCGGGCAACAGCGCGGACGCCAGCACGTCCACCACGAACTGGCCGATCCGGCGCCACAGCACCGAGGGGCCGACCGGGCTCGCGACCTCGGGCAGCCACACCCGGGCGCGCGGGCGGGCGGGCCGCGCCGAGCGGGCGAAGTGCCGCGGAAGGCTCCGTTCGTACATGCTGTTGTACTTTCCGCAACCGGGTGATTTGACTCCCGACGCGGCCGGATATCGGCGAGATTGCGCCCGGTCGGCGGATCCGGTCGGCGGCCGGGACCGGATGGCCCGGATCCGGCGCCGACGGCGGCGATCGGATTCTCGGGTGATCAGATCGTCATCGGGCCGTCCACGCCGAACAGGTCCGGCTCGGAGCGGCTGATCACGTCGTACAGCGGTTTGTAGTTGATCCAGGCGACCGTGTCGTTGCCCAGTTGTTCCCGGGTCAGCCGCGCGTTTTCCGGCGTGATCGGCTTGAGCTCGCCGGCCGCCTGGGCGAGCAGCTGTACCTGGCAGGAGCGCTCCATGGTGATGAACCACCACGCCGCCGCGTCGACCGACTGCCCCACCGTGAGCAGGCCGTGGTTGCGCAGGATCAGCGCCTTCCGCGGGCCGAGCGTCTTGGCGATGCGGCGGCCCTCCTCGGCGTCGAGTACGACGCCCGCGTAGTCGTCGAACAGCTCGTGATCCTCGTAGAACGGGCACACGTCCTGAGTGATCGGTTCGAGTCGGATGCCGAGCGCGGAGATCGCCCGGCCGTGCACGGAGTGGCTGTGTGCCGCCGCGACCACGTCGGGACGGGCCGCGTGGATCTGCGAGTGGATCGCGAACGCGGCCTGGTTGACGTGGAATCGGCCCTCGACGACCTGTCCCTCGTGGTTGACCAGAATCAGGTCGTCCACGGTGATGTGCTTGAACGACATCCCGAACGGGTTGACCCAGAAGTGATCGGTGAGCTCCGGATCACGCGCGGTGATGTGGCCGGCCACCCCCTCCTCGAAGCCGAACCGACCGAACAGCCGCAACGCCGCGGTCAACCGCTCCTTGCGGTGCCGGCGCTCCTGTTCGACGGTCTCGAACGTGGGCGGCAGGGCGAAGCTCAGGTCGGCCGGGGACACCGGCAGCGGCGGGGTCGGCTGCCGGCCCGGCACGTCCTGGGCCTGCGGAGCATCGGTGCCGGACATGTGCGTCTCCTCGAACTCGACTCGGACTGCTATGCGGGGCGTGGGACGCGGCCGACGCTACCGGCGAGTCACTTCCCAGGACAGCCCCCGACGGCGGGCCGTTCGTGCGAGGCCGGGGATTTTAGCGCCCGGGTCGCGTTGGGACCGGGTTTCCGGAAATTAATCGAATATTGCCCGCAGGGCTCTTCGAGCTGCTTCTACGCTGCCGTTCAGTGAGTCCGGGAGGTCGAGTTCGAAGCAGTCGAACTCGAATTTCCGGACCCGCAACAGACGCACAAGATACGGGCAACGCGCAAAGTACGGGCGCGCGGAAAGAACGGGCGCACACAGGGGGAAGGGGCGCGTGACTTGAGCGGCGGGGGCGTGAATTCGACGGAGGTTGTGAGTATCGGCGCACGGGCGCCCTCGGCGACGCCCGTGTTCGGCCGCGGCGATCCGGTGCCGGTGCGGGCCAAGGCGGACGCGGGCCGGCGGGGTTCACCCGCCCGGGCTTCGACGTCGAGGAGCCCGATCGCGAGGAGTTGGGCGGAGATGGCACAACCCCCGCGACGGTCGAGGCCGTCCCGGCGCAGATCAGGCGACCTGCCGACCGGGTCCGACACCGAGTGGACCCCTGTGACCGAGGCGGATGTCATCGAAGCAATCGAGGCCGATCCCAACGCAGCAGTCGACGCCGACCCGATCGCGGTGATCCCGGTCGGGCCGCCGACCCCGGGTGTCGCAGCAGTGCCCGAGGACGAGCCTGTCGGAGTCCACCGGAAAGCCGCACCGCCGATCGCCCCGGAGGCAATCATGGCCAGTATGGAAACGGCCCTCAAGGAAGCAATGACGATCGAGGGCGCCGTGGGTGTGGCCCTCGTCGACTACACGAGCGGAATGGCGCTCGGAATTCTCGGCGGCAGCAAGGAACTCGACCTGAACGTGGCCGCCGCCGGAAACACCGACGTGATGCGCGCGAAGATGCGCACGATGGAGATGTTGCACCTCGGCGACCAGATCGAGGACATCCTGATCACGCTCGGCAAGCAGTACCACGTGATCCGGCCGCTGAGCGGCCGGGCCGGCAAGGGCCTGTTCCTCTACATCGTGCTGATGAAGGACCGCGCCAACCTCGCGCTGGCCCGACACAGCCTCAAGCGTATCGAGGAGGAGATCGAGGTCTGAGTTCGCGCCCCGGCGGCGCGTTCGAGGCCCGCCGTCGGGGCCCGCAGACCCATCCTCGATACCCCTGGCGCCCCCGCCACCCCCGTGCGGTGGGCGCCATCGGGGTGTCCGGGGACCGGCGCGAGGGTGCCCGGCAAGCCGCGCGCGGGTGTTCGGGACCACGTGCGAGGGTGTCCGGGGCCACGTGCGACCGCTCTGGTCTCCCTGCTCCGTCTCGGATATGACGGTACGTCAGATGTACCGTCGAAGCTCGACGTCGTACTTCGCGTACGGATCGCAGCCGGATCCGTTACGGATCGCGTACCCGAGTCCCCGAGGAGCCGCATGCTGTCCGGCGAGAAGATCCTGATCACCGGCCCCGCGGGCCAGATCGCCTACCCGCTGACCGAGTACCTGGCCCGGGACAACGAGGTATGGGGCATCGCCCGCTTCTCGAACGCCGAGGACCGCAAGCGGGTGGACGCGCTGGGCGTGACCACGCGCGCCGTCGACCTGGGCTCGGGCGACTTCGGCGACCTGCCCGAGGACTTCACCCATGTCCTGCACCTGGCCACCTTCCAGGGTCCCGGGCTGGACTACGACGAGGCGTTGCGGGTCAACGCGGAGGGCACCGGGCTGCTGCTCCAGCACTGTCGACGGGCCAAGGCGGCGCTGGTGATGTCCACCGCGTCGGTGCTCAAGCCGCATCCCGACCCGATGCACGTCTTCCGTGAGACCGACCCGCTCGGCGACGCCAACGTCTCGCACGCGCCCACCTACTCGGTCTCCAAGACCGCCGAGGAGGCGGTGGCGCGCTACTGCGCCCGCGCGTTCGACCTCCCGGTGGTGATCGCCCGGATGAACGCCTCCTACGGCCCGGGCGGCGGCCTGCCGACGATGCACCTGGACGCGGTGCTGGCCGGGCAACCGATCGTCACCCGCTGGGATCCGTGCATGTACAGCCCGATCCACCAGGACGACATCAACAGCCAGACGGCGGCCCTGCTGGACGCGGCGTCCACCCCCGCGACGGTGGTCAACTGGGGCGGCGACGAGCCGGTGAGCGTGCAGGACTGGGCGGCGCACATGGCCGATCTGAGCGGCCTGCCGGCCGAGGTGGTGGTGCGCGAGCAACCGGGCACGCTGCGCGGTCAGGTGCAGGACACCGGCAAGCGCGCGGCGATCACCGGTCCGTGCGCGGTGGGGTGGCGCGCGGGACTGGCGGATGTGTACGCCACACGGCGTGGTGATTCGGCCTGACGCGGTCGGGCAGCCTACCGCTGTGCTCGATAGCGTCGAGTCTTCAGGTCTTACTCGCGCCGTCTCGGAGCGCTCCACGTCATCGGATCGCGTCGCTGCGAGCGGCACCACGCAGGAAGGACAACGATCATGGGCATCCTCGATACCCCCATCGCCACGCTGGAGGGGGAGCGTACGACCCTGGGCGGTGTCACCGAGGGCAAGGTCGCACTGGTCGTCAACGTCGCGTCCAAGTGCGGCCTGACCCCGCAGTACACCGGCCTGGAGGAACTCCAGAAGGAACTGGGCGCGCGCGGCTTCACCGTCGTGGGCGTGCCCTGCAACCAGTTCATGGGTCAGGAGCCGGGCAGCGCCGAGGAGATCCTCGAGTTCTGCTCCACGACCTACGGCGTCACGTTCCCGCTGACCGAGAAGATCGACGTCAACGGACCGGACCGGCATCCGCTCTACGACGTGCTCGCGGCGGCCTCCGACGCCGAGGGCGGCGCGGGTGACGTGCAGTGGAACTTCGAGAAGTTCCTGCTCTCCGCCGACGGCGCGATCGTGGGTCGGTTCCGGCCGCAGACCGACCCGCACGATCCGAACCTGATCGCCGCGATCGAGAGCGTGCTGCCGAAATAGTCCGGCGGCGCGTCGAACGTCGGTCGGGTCGTCGACGACCCGACCGACGTTCGACGTTCGGGGCCGGATCGGGGCGCGGTCCGGCGTCCGGCGCGCATCCGCGGGGGCCGGCTACACCAGAGCCCACACCGCCGTCGCGTCGTCGCAGGGCTTCCCGCGCGGCCAGCGCGTGCCGTCCGCGTCGGAGGCCTCCGCTGCCCGGACCCGCGCCAACACCTCGGCCGGCCCGAAGTGCCGCAGCGTGGTCATCAGTCGATCCCAGTCGCTCAGCCCGAACCGGTCGACCAGCCGGCTGGCCCCGTCGCTCAACACGGCGAGCGCGCGTACCTCGCCCAGGTCCAGTCCGCCCGTCAACGCCTCGCCCGCCGCCTCCGGATCGGCCGCCGCGACCCAGTAGCCGCCGGCCACGTTCCGCGCCGCCCGCAGGGTGTCCGCGTACTCCTGATGCGCCGTCAGGTACTCGGGTGTGCCGGTCGTATGCGCGTCCCGGCGCCGGCGGGCGGCCACGCCGATCACGTCCAGGCGATCGTCGGTGATCACGGTCAGGTCCTCGTCCCGCTCGATCAACAGCGTCGAGTCGGACAACACCAGGTACTCCAACCGGTCCTCGACCACGCGCGCCACCACCGCCGTCGCGGCGGGCGCGTCCGGCCGCGCCAGGTCGCAGCCGTCCACGTGCAGTGCCGAGGTGTCCTCGATCGCGTCGTGCAGACACTCGGCCAGAGACCGGTCCGGCCGGCCACCGCTGTGCGTGAACAGGGCGGTGCCCAACCGCTCGACGAACCAAGGGACACCGTGCTTGCACCCGTTGTCCGAACTCGACGTCACACCGTCCAGCAGCACCAGCGTCGTCGGTCCCGCGACGACGAAGTCCTCGTTCGGTTTGCCCGGATGACCCGGTTCGGTCGCGAATTCCACGCGCATCGCGGACATCCCTCCCTTTTAGGTGCCACGCCGTACGGCTGCCCAGTGCCCGGGGGTGGGAAACGGTGGTTGATCATGCCCTGTGCGCACGGCGGTCGCCCGAGTTCACGACGGTTTCACGAAACGGTTTCGCGTGAGGTCTCCCCCCGGTGGGGGAACTGCCCCTAATCTCTGCCTTCGTGACACCTTCAGTCCCCATTTCTACGCGCGTCACCACTGCGCGCCATCGGAAGGGATCCCATGCTCGGGATTAGACGACGCCGCGGTCGCCTCGCCCTCACCGGCCTGGTCGCCGCGAGCCTGCTCGCCATGGGCGGCACGGCGACCGCCGACGCACGCGCCGGCCAGGGCCGGCCCTCCGGCACGACGGATCTGCAATTCCTCGCGCTCAACGACCTGCACGGCAACCTGGAGGAACCGCAGGGTTCCGCGGGCAACGTCACCGAGATCGGCCCCGACGGCAAGCCCGTCGCGATCCCGGCCGGCGGCATCGAACACCTCGCGACCCAACTGCGCGCGGAGCGGGCGAAGAACCCCAACTCGCTGACCATCGCGGCCGGCGACATGATCGGGGCGAGCCCGCTCCTGTCCGGCCTGTTCCACGACGAGCCGACCATCGAGGCGCTGAACAAGGTCGGCCTGGACGTCACCTCGGTGGGCAACCACGAGTTCGACGAGGGCAGGAAGGAACTCCAGCGCATGCAGTGGGGCGGCTGCCACCCCACCGAGGGCTGCTACACCCCGGGCCGCGAGTTCAAGGGCGCCGACTTCCAGTACCTCGCGGCCAACGTGCTCGACGAGCGCACCGGCCTGCCGATCCTGGCCCCGGTGACCGTCAAGAACGTGGGCGGCGCGCGGGTCGGCTTCATCGGCATGACCCTGGAGGGCACGCCGGACATCGTCACGGCCGAGGGTGTCAAGGGCCTGAAGTTCAAGGACGAGATCCAGACCGCCAACAACATCGTTCCGTGGTTACGGCTGATCGGCATCGAGTCGATCGTGGTGCTGCTGCACGAGGGCGGCCTGCCGGCGAACAACGCGTACAACTACGACTGCAACGCGGGCGGCAACCTGGGCCTGTCCGGTCCGGTCGTGGATATCGCCAAGGGCCTGGACCCGGCGATCGACATGGTCGTCACCGGCCACACGCACCAGGCGTACTCGTGCAACATCCCGGACCCGGCCGGGAATCCGCGGATGGTCACCAGCGCGTCCTCGTTCGGCAAGGTGTACACGAAGATCGACGCCACCTACGACAAGCGCACCCGCGACATCGTGCGCACGTCGGTCAAGGCGACGAACACGGTCGTCCGCCGGGACACCCCGAAGGCCCCGGACCTGACCAGCCTGCTGGCCGACTGGCAGAAGCTCGCGGCCCCGGTGTCCAACCGCTCGATCGGCTACATCTCCGGCGACATCCGCGGACGCGGCGCGACCACGCCCGAGTCGCCGCTCGGTGACGTGATCGCCGACGCGCAGTTGGAGGCGACCGCGCCGGCCGACAAGGGCGGTGCGCAGATCGCGTTCATGAACCCGGGCGGGATCCGGTCCGACCTGCAATACGCGGCGGCCGGCAGCGAGGGGAACGGCGTCGTCACCTACGGCGAGGCGTTCACGGTGCAGCCGTTCACCAACATGATGCAGACCCTGGACCTCAAGGGTCAGGCCGTGCTCGACCTGCTCGCGCAGCAGTACACGGGTGGCAACGCGGCCAGTCCGAAGGTGTTGCAGATATCGAAGGGCCTGACCTACACGACCGACCGGTCGCAGACCGGCGCGGCGAAGATCGTGGCGGGCAGCGTCAAGCTCAACGGCGTGCCGATCGACCCGGCCGCGACCTACAAGGTCAGCGCGAACGAGTTCCTGGCCGGCGGCGGCGACGGCTTCGCCGCCTTCAAGACCGGTACGAACAAGCTGGTCGGCGGATCCGATCTGGACGCGCTGCTGGCCTACTTCGCGGCCCACTCGTCGGCGAGCGCGCCGTTGGCGCCGCCGGCGGCGGACCGGATCACCTTCATCGGGTGAGTCTCCTCACCACGGTCGTCGGATGGGTCTCCTCGCCACGTGCGGCGGGGAGGCTCGTCGGATGGGTCTCCCCGTCGCCTTTGTCGGGTGAGGCTCGTCGGATGAGTCTTCTCGCCGCTTTCGGCGGGTGAGACTCGCCGAGTGACTCGGAAGGCCCGGTCGCGGTGCGGCCGGGCCTTCCTGGCACATAATCAGCCAATGGGGACGGTACGTCGACACGAGGACCGGCGCGGCGGGCCACGTGCCCGGTGCGGCCCCGACCTGGGCGACAATCGCCCCATGAGCACAACGAGACGCCCCCCGACCGGGGCCGATGTGGCCCGCGCCGCAGGCGTTTCGCGCGCGACCGTGTCGTACGCGATGAACGACGTCCTGGACAGCCGCATCCCCGAGGAGACCCGGCGCCGGGTCCGCGAGGTCGCCGCCGGGTTGGGGTACGAGCCGCGTTCGGACGCGCGATCGTTGCGGCGCGGGCGGACCGATCTGGTGCTCGTGCCGACCTACGTGGTGCCGTTCGGACAACTGATCCAGCGCTTCCTGGACGGCCTGGCCCGCGAGTTGCACGCCCTGGGGCACACCCTGGTGATCCACGGCAATCCCGCCGCGCACGGCATCGAGGCGGCGAAGGCGTGGGGCGCGCTGAACCCGGCGGTGGTGCTGGTCCTGCCGGAGCGGATGTCGGCCGACGGCGTCGAATACCTGACCTCGCGCGGGATCGCCGTGGTGGCCCTGGGCCACAGCCCCGCGCCGGTCGCGCTCACTCTGAAGGCCGATCACGAGGCGGCGGGCAGCCGGGCCGCCGAGCATCTGATCGAACGGGGTCGGCGCGACCTCGCCGTGGTGGTGCCGCGCGAGCCGGGCCTGGCCGAGATGGGCCTGGAACGGCTCGAGGGCTTCCGGGCCACGGCCGAGGCGGCGGGTGGCACGGTGCGGGTCGTGGAGATGGCCGAGGATCCGGCCGAGGCCGCGCGGATCGCGGGGGAGTGGCGGGCCGAGGGGCGTCCCGACGGGGTGTACGGCTACAACGACGAATACGCCGCGCTGCTCATGGGCGCGTTGGCCGACGTGGGCGTAGCGATCCCGGAGCAACTCGCCATCGTCGGGACGGACGACCTGAGCCTGTGCGAGATGGTCCGGCCCCGGCTGACCTCGGTCGCCTTCGAGGAGTTGAAGCCGATGAGCGCGGTGGCGGCGGCCATCGTCGCGGTCGGCGAGGGGGCGATCCAGGGCGATCTGGACATGTGGCGGATGACGTTGCGGGCCCGCGACTCGAGCTGACCGTGCCCGGCGCGCCCGTCGAGAGCGTGTCGCACGCGGTGGTGGGCGCCGGCGGGTGCCGACGGTGCCGGCGGGCGTCGAGTGGGCGCCGGTCGGCGCTTGGGCCGCGCCGACCGGATGCCGGGATGCCGGCCGGGTCAGACGCGCGGGGCGGCCGTGAGCTTGGCGATCTGGCGGGACACGAGGTCGTCGGCCGGAAGCGCGGGTGTGGTCGCGGACAGGTCCGCGTTGCTGACCACCACGACCGTCGAGCCGATCCGGACCACGATCTGGCCCAGCGCGCCGCCCGCTTCGGGGGTCATCCCGACCGCCAACGACTCGTCGCCGAGGGTGGCGTGCGCGATCTCGGCGTACGCGTGGGTGCTCGTCTCGCCCTCGGCGTCGGTGGAGGTGATCGACGCGCAGGATTTCAGCGCGCTGCGGCCCTGGGCGAACAGGTTCCGCGCGCCGGCGTCGGTGAAGGCGAACAACTCGACGACGATGAAGCCGGTCGGTGTGGGGCCGCCCTTGGCCACCGACGCCTGCGCGGACGCGGTGGGCGCGCCGGCGGCCTGGGCCGGGCGCAGCAGGTCGATCAGCGGCTGGCACGCGGTGTCCCGCGCGGTCTCCCGGACTTCGGTGCGATCGTTCGAGACGACCTCGTAGGCGCCGGGCGGCATCTCCGCCGCGGTCAACAGGGCGGCGTCGAGGCGGGATTGGGCGGTCGGGTCGGAGCCGGTTCCGTTGCCGTTCCCGGGCGGGGTGGCCGACTCGTCGGTGGGGGGTTGTGCGGGCGGAGGTTCCCCGGGGGAGGAGTCCGTGGCGGGCGGGCCGGAGGCGGGCGGCCCGGCAGCCGGCGGCGCGGAGCCCGCAGGCGCGGTCCCCGACGGTGCCGGTGTCGCCGCGGCCTTCGCCTCGGGCGTGGCCGTGTTCGCGTACTCGCGCGCCAACGCCTCCTCGTCGCGACCGCACGCGGTCGCCGCCAGGAGCACAGCCCCGGCGATCACCGCTGTTCCCACCCGAATCACGATTCTGCGCATACGAGGTTTCCTTCGGAGAAGCTCGGTCGGTCCGGTGGGGCCCGAACGCCGGACGAGGACGGCGATCGGGCCGATCGGGATCCGATGGGCCATCAGGAAGCGGAACAGCGGCCGACCGGCCGCCCGCTCATCCCACCCACGAGCAGGGCATCCGGCGCCGGATCGGGCGGAGTTCGCCGCCCCGGAGCCGAAGCGTCGGCCGGTGTCGGGCCGGGCGCGGCCGCCCGGTCGAAAGGGGGCGCAACGAGAGCGGCAACATCATGCTGGAACCTGCTTGCATTTGCCAACCATCCACCGCCGACCCATCGGGAATCACGACTTCGCCGCTGCCGTGATCCTTTCGACCTGCTTGGTGACCAGAGCGAGATCCGGCACCTTGGCGGCGTTGCCGGAAAGGTCCGCGGAGCTGATCACGATCAGCGTGGAGCCGACCCGGATCGCGATCGACGCGCGTGCGCCGCCGTCCTCGGGTGAACTGGTGATCGCCAACGTGTCGTCGCCCAGCTTCGGGTGGGCGATTTCGGTGTGCTTGATCGTCGAGGTCTCACCCTCGGGGTCCTTCATCGACACCGACCCACAGTTCTTCAGGGCCGCGCGCCCCTTGGCCATCACGGCTTCCGCGTCGGTGCCCGAGAAGGAGAACAACTCGCTACCGATCACGCCGGTGGGGATCGGGGTGCCCATCGACACGAAGGCCTGAGCGACGGCGGCCGGCTTCGTGGCGCCCTGCCTCGGCAGGAACAGGTCCACGAGCGGTTGGCAGTCGGCAGGCGTCGCGGTCGCGCGGTCGTCCGACCCGGCCGCGGGCCGGGTCAGGTAGACGCCTTGCGGGAGGTCGGCGGCGGTGAGTACGGCCTTCTCCAATTGCGGGCCGGTCAACGCGGAAACCGCGCCCGCGGCCGAGGACGGGGCAGCCGGCGGCGTCGTGCCGGCCGCCGGCGTACCCGGAATCGGCGCGGACGGCGCGGACGGCGCGGCCGAACTCGGCGTGCCGGCGGCCGATTTTCCGCTGTCCTTCTTGTCGTCGTCGGAACCGCACGCGGTCGCCGCAACGAGCAGTGCACCGGTGATCACGATCGAGCCCAGCCGAGACATGGATGTGCGCATGGAACGGGTTCCTCCGAGGAATGCGGCCCGCTCCGACGCACCACGCCGGTACGAAGCGTCGCGAGAGCACGACGCGGCGGGCCGCGAAGAGAGTGTGACGGGCCTTCAGGAGCCTTCAGGAAGCCGACACACCGAACTCGCAGCCCGGACCACGTCTCCCCACAAGACGGTTCAGCCGGCGACGAACGAGTCGGGACTCTCCGCGACGCGTTGCGAACCAGCTTGCGTCGAAGGCAAGTTGGTGCCGATCGGCGCGTCGCGACGAGAGCGCGCTCATCATCGTGCACCTCGGCGAACTTTGCCAACTAATTGAGCGGGGAGTTCGCCACCGCGTCCTGCCACCAGGTCGGCAGCGCTTCCACATGCCTCGTCCACTCGGCGGGCAACTCGGCCCGGACACCCACGATCGCGCCGACGATCGCGCATGTGGTGTCCACGTCGCCGCCCGCGCTCGCGGTGGACCAGAAGGCCGCCGGGTAGTCGTCGAGGTGCCGGGACGCGGACCACACCGCGAACGGGACCGTGTCCGGTGCGCTCACCTCGTGACCGTTGCCGAGCATCCGGCCGACCGCGCGGGAGTCCTGACGGTCCACCAGATCCAGTGCCGCGCCCAGCCGTTCGCGGACCAGCCCGGTGGGTGTGCGATCGCGGACAAAGCTCACGAAGTCGCCCGCACCCGGCCGGTCCAGGGTCGCCGCGCCCGCCGCCGCGACCGCCACCGCGACCGCGCCGGCAACACCTTCGGGATGGGTGTGCGTGACCTCGGCGGACAACGCGGCCTGCTCCGCCACCATGTCGAGGTCGTCCGCGAACCACGCGCCCAGCGGCCCGACGCGCATCGCCGCCCCGTTGCCCCACGAGCCCTGGCCGTCGAAGGGCTCGGCGGCCAGCGTGCGCCAATCACCGCCTTGGCGAACCAGTCGCAACATCCGGTTCGTGGAAGGCCCGTAGCCCCGATCGAAGTCGTGCCGGTGAGCGAAGGACTTGGCCAACTCGTCTTGGTCGACGGTGCCGCGCCGGGTCAACTCGGCATGCAGGACGCAGGCCATCTCGGTGTCGTCGGTCCACGGCCAACTGCCGCTCGGCAGGCTGCGATCGGCCAGGTGCGGGAGGTTGTCGGGGACGAAGAACTGGGCGCCGAGCGCGTCACCCAGCGCGAGGCCGCGCAACGAGGCGAGGGCGGAGGCGGCGCGGGCGGCGGGGGTACGGCGGGTGGAGGGGACGGAGGGAGTGCGGGCGGAGGAGGCGTCTTCGTAGGAGGCGTGCGTCATATGGACAGTCATTATTCCGCCCTCCGTGCTTGGATGTCCCGTGCTTGGATGCCCCGAATGACCTGCTCCCGGGCGCCCGGGAGCGCCGTCCGACTCCGGACCGACGAAGCCGCTCCGACCGGGGGCATCGCTGTGACCGATGCCCTCCGTACGCCGGCCCGGCCGTCGCGCGAGCGCACGTGACGCCCGCCGTCACCGTCGCGGTGCTGGGCTCGGCCGGATTGCACGCGGCCTGGAACGCACTCGCGCACGGGCTCAAGGACCGGCTCGGGACGATGGTGATGATCCAGGTGGCAAGCCTGGCCATCGGCCTGTCCTGCCTGCCGTTCGTCGGCGTCCCGGCCGCCGGTGCCTGGCCGTGGCTGCTCGGCTCGGCGGCCCTGCACGTGGTCTACAACCTGCTCCTGCTGGAGACGTATCGGCTGGGCGACTTCGGCCAGGTGTACCCGATCGCGCGTGGCACCTCCCCATGGGTCACCGCGCTGATCGGGGTGACCCTGCTGCACGAGTACCTGACCGTGACGCAGACCGTCGGTGTCGTGGTGATCTCGGCGGGCATGCTGGTCCTCGCCCTGGCCGGCGGCATCCCGCGCCGCAGCGAGGCGACCGCGGTCCTGGCCGCACTGGCCACCGGCTGCGCGATAGCGCTGTACACCGTCCTGGACGGCGTCGGCGCGCGATCCTCGGGCTCGGCGATGTCGTACGCGGCCTGGCTGTTCGTTCTCGAATCGGCCCCGACCATCCTGGTCCTGCGCCTCCGCGCACGCCGAGACCCCACCACCACCCCGAATCCGCAACGTGCCTGGGGCCTGCTCGGCGGCGCGATGTCGCTCGCCGCCTACACCCTCGTCATCTGGGCCCAGACCCGAGGCACCCTGGCCACGATCGCCGCCCTCCGCGAAACCTCGGTCGTCTTCGGCGCGATCATCGGCACCCTGATCTTCCACGAGACCTACGGCCGCCACCGAATAGCAGCCACCATCCTGGTCCTCACCGGCATAACCGCGATCAACCTCCCCTAGGCCGCTGCCGCAATCTCCCTCCGAGCTCCGCGAGACCCGGCACCGCATCCACCCCTCGGGCTGCTCGCCGCACTCGCCGTTCCGGAACACAGTCGAACCGCATGGGTTGGCTTCGCCGACGTACGGCACCGATCGCTGCGGAGCCCAATGGGGGTCACGCCCCGGCACCCGCCAAGATCTGCCGAAGCAGGCCCCGGGTCCACCCCGAGTGCGTGTCGGCCCGCAACGCTTCCCGTGGGCGGCACGAACTTCGCCCCTGCCAAGCCGCGATCGATGCCCTGTGCGCGTCCGAACCCGGGCCCGGGTACGGCGCGTTCGGCCGCCGGAGAGTCCCGTCGTCGCCTACCGGACCCATGGGCACACCGGACTCGGCGGCGGACGCGATGCCCACAACCCGCGCGACCCGCCGGCGGCGCCCACCCGGCGAACACGTGGGTTGCCGTCCGCCACACGCCTGCTGACGTCCGCCACCCGCCCGCGACGGTGTCGGCCGAACGCCACTTCAGCCTCCCACTCCCGATACCGCATCGGCTTCCTTCGACCCGGCCCCGAGTCGAGTGCCAGGCCCTACGGTCGAGTCGAAGCCAGTGTTGCCGACAGTCCGACGTAGCCGACCGATCGAGGCCAACCCGGAGGCGTACATGAGATTCGGCGTGAACATTCCCAACTACGGGCCCACCGCGAGCCCCGACGCGATGTTGACCTAGGTCCGGCATGCCGAGGATCTCGGCCTGGACCTGGCCATGCTGTCCGACCACATCGCGGTCACCTCGGACGTCGCCGCCCAATACCCGGCGCCCTTCTACGAACCACTGACCGCACTCGCCTGGCCGGCCGTACCGAGCGAATCCGGCTGGGCACCACCGTGCTGATCCTGCCCTACCGCGACCCGCTGCCGACCGCCCGAGTGACCGCCAACCTGGACCGATACAGCGCCGGCCGCCTGGTCCTGGGCATCGGAATCGGCTGGGCCGAGGAGGAATTCGCCGCGCTGAAGATCCCGTACGCCGAGCGCGGCCGGATCACCGACGAATACCTCGCGGCGCTGCACACGCTGTGGTCCGAGGACATCGCCTCGTTCGAGGGCACCCACACCTCCTTCACCGGCGTACACACCGCCCCGCGCCCGCTCCAATCCCCGCGCCCACCGCTGTGGATCGGCGGCAACAGCCCCGCCGCCATCCGCCGCGCGGCCCGCCACGGCGACACCTGGCACCCCCTGGGCGTCACCCCGCAATGGCTCGAAAAGCAGGGCCTCCCCGCCCTCCGCATCGCTGCCGAACAGGCCGCCCGCCCAACCCCCACGGTCACCCTGCGCACCCCACTCCGAGTCACCACCACCCCGATCCCCGACGCCGACCGCCTCCCCGGCGAGGGCACCCTCCCGCAAATCGAGACCGACCTGGCCGCCCTCGCCACCCTCGGCATCGCCCACGTCCTCCTCGACCCCCGCTACCGCGAACCCACCCGCCTCCAGCCCCCCGAAACCGACCGCACCCACCTCGAAGCCATAACCCCCCTCCTCACCACCCACCAGCCATAACCCCACCGGCACGCGGCCGAGACCCAATCGCCGGCGGAATCCCTTCTCGCCCCGGGTACCCAAGCCGCCGGCCAAAATGAGGCGGCCCCGGACGAACACCGACATCGAACGCGCGATCAATCCGCCATCGAAGCCCGACGCGCGAGCCCCCTCGTCAGCCGTTCTCGAGCCGCCCCAGAGCCGGCGAACATGTGCACGGAGCCGGATCCGTCGCCGGATCCGTCCGCTCGAACCGGAGCCACAGGACAAAGGTCACTCGGTACCGGGACCAAAGACCCGTCTCTCCACCACGAATCCACCCCGGCGGGCCCCATCGCGGCACATCGATCCAGTGAGCGTGATCACGAGGCCACCGACGCGTCACCCGCCCGGATCAAGCCCGAACGAGGCGGGAGCCATACCAAAGCCCACGAAAAATCTGTCCGCCCCAATCCCCGAACGAGACCCGAACCCGCGAGCCCACGTCGAAAGCCAAGACCACGCCAGAACCACGCAAGGACCGAAAGTCCCGAGATACGACGAAGGCCCAGACCAGGGAAAACCTCCCCTGACCTGGGCCTTCGTACTTCTGAGCGGGTGACGAGGATCGAACTCGCACCACTAGCTTGGAAGGCTAGGGCTCTACCATTGAGCTACACCCGCAGCTGGTGTGGCGTGCACGTGGCGCCTAGGTTAGCGGATTGGTGCGCGGCCAGTGCAGACTCTAGCGTGTCGTCCTCTAGACTTCATCGGGCGCCACGGGGCGTAGCGTAGTGGCTAGCGCGCCTGCTTTGGGAGCAGGAGATCGGGAGTTCGAGTCTCCCCGCCCCGACCACCACATCATGGATTCGCTGCAGGATGGATCGGTACGCCGGTTCTGAACCTTCAGTGTGCCGTCAGGCAAGATGCACAGGCCCGGAAGAACAGCCCGCAGCAAGGAGACCCTTACCGTGAAGAGCGCCGTCGAGACGCTGAACCCGACCCGGGTTCGGCTCACCGTCGAGGTTCCCTCCGAGGAGCTGAAGCCCAGCCTCGACGCGGCGTACAAGAAGATCGGCAAGCAGGTGACGGTCCCGGGCTTCCGCAAGGGCAAGATCCCGGCTCGCATCATCGACCAGCGCTTCGGTCGCGAGGCCGTTTTCGTCGAGGCGTTCGATGAGATCCTCTCCTCCTCGTACGGCAAGGCCGTCGAGGAGAACGAGCTGCGCGTCCTGGGCCAGCCCGAGGTCACCGAGGTCACCGACGTGACCGAGCTGGCCGGCGGTGCCGATCTGAAGTTCACCGCAGAGGTCGACACCCGTCCCGAGATCGAGCTGCCGGACTACTCCGGCATCGAGGTCGAGGTCGATGACATCACCGTCACCGACGAGGACGTCGCCGAGAAGATCGAAGAGCTGCGTGACCGCTTCGGTGCGCTGAACACCGTCGAGCGGGCCGCGGCCGAGGGCGACACGGTCGTCATCGACATCGAGGCCAAGGTCAACGGCGAGGTGCTGGAGGACGGCGTCGCGAAGGCGATGTCGTACCAGATCGGCGGCGACACGATGCTGGACGGCCTCGACGCCGCCGTCATCGGCGCGTCGGCCGGCGAGACCAAGACCTTCGAGACCGAGCTCCAGGGTGGCAGCGCGGCCGGCGAGACCGCCGAGGTCTCGGTCCAGGTGACCACCGTCAAGGCCAAGGAGCTCCCCGAGCTCGACGACGACTTCGCGCAGCTCGCCAGCGAGTTCGACACGCTGGACGAGCTGAAGGCGGACCTGCGCGAGAAGCTCGACCACCAGAAGCTGCACGACCAGCAGAACGAGGGTCGGGACAAGGTTCTGGAAGCCCTGCTCGAGCAGATCGAGGTGCCGCTGCCGGAGAGCATCGTCACCGAGGAGATCGAGCAGCGTCGCGGTCAGCTCGAGCAGCAGCTCGGCATGATGGGCATGGACCTGGCCAAGTGGCTGGAGATCCAGGGCCAGACCGCCGAGGAGTACGAGACCGAGCTCCAGGACAGCGTCCGCAAGGGCATGCGCGCCCAGTTCGTGCTCGACGAGGTGGTGAAGAAGGAGCAGCTCTCCGTCAACCAGGAAGAGCTGACCCAGCACCTCATCCAGCGGGCGCAGCAGTCCGGCATGAGCCCGGACCAGTTCGCGCAGCAGGTCATGCAGTCCGGCTACGTGCCGGTCCTGGTCGGCGAGGTCGCTCGCGGCAAGGCCCTCGAGGTCATCGCCAAGGGCGCCAAGGCCAAGGACGCGTCCGGCAACGAGGTCAGCCTCGGTGTCGACCTGCACGCGGACGACGCGGACAACCACGAGGGCCACGACCACGCGGAGACCGAAGAGGCCGCTCCCGCGTCGGACGCGACCGCGGAGGAGAAGGCCGAGGCCTGATCCACACTCGCGCGACGCCCTCGCGACGCGCGCGACTCGCGATGGCCGGTCGGGGTGACCCGCGGCGCACGCAGTGCGTGTAGGGCGTAGTAGCTGTAGGGAGTAGGACCCGACGCTTCGGGCCCGGTCCCCGCTTCGGCGGAGACCGGGCCCGAAGTGCGTTTCGGGCGCGAGGCGCACGGGTGGGTGCGGGAGGGGCGGCGGGGGGAGGGCTCCCACGCTCGGAGTACGCCTGGAGCCGGTCGCACGGTCGGGTGGATGCCGGGCCGCCCGGCCGTGTTCGGAGATCGGGTCCGCTCGGCGGTGCGGCAGGTGCGCGGTGTGGCGACGGTGGCGCGGATGGTTCGCGCGGGCGAACCACCGTGCGGGGCCGGTCTCGCGATCCGTCGCCGGTCTCGCGATCCGTGTCGCGCCGATTCGTACCGGGCCGCGCGCGTCGGCTGGTCGCCGACGGCCCCGAAGATGCCTGCGCCGGCCCCGAGGAGCCTCCGCGCGAGTCGAGTCGGTGTCCGATATCGGCTCGCGCGATCGGCGGCCCGTGGCAGCCGTTCTCGCCCTCTCGCCCGGCAACCCGTTGCCGCCCGCACGGCGCAGGACACGGGCCCATGGCGCCGGAGACCCCGTCCCGGTACCCACCGAGCCCCCGATTCCGGTTTCGCCACCCCAAGCTCCGCGCGGTTTCCGTTTCGCCACCCCAAGCTCCGCGCGTCTTCGGTTTCGCCACCCCAAGCTCCGCGCGTCTTCGGTTCCGCCACCCCAAGCTCCGCGCGTCTTCGGTTCCGCCACCCCGAGCTCGCGCGATCCCGGTTCCGCCACCCGAGCTCCCCGCGATCCCGGCCGATCTGCCCGAGCGGCCCAGCGAGCCTGCGGGGCGCGCAGCGGGCGTGAGTCGTGCCGGGCCGAGTCGGCCGGGCGCGACGCGGGGCTCGAGAGGACGGGCCCGGGGCCCGGTCCCGGCCGGGACCGCACCGCACCGGTCCGCACCGGTCCGCACCGGTCCGCACCAGGGGTCGCGGCGGGCAGTCGGCGCGGTCGGGCCGGGGCCGACGCGGGACTCGGGGCGGCGGAGCCGGGACCGGAAGGTTGTCCCGGCCTCGCTCGATCCGCGCGCGACTACCCCGATACCGCCCGGATGCCGCCTTGCTGCGCTCTGGGCGAACAGTCCTGAGTCTGGGATGGCCTGCGACGATCCGCGCGTTAGGGTCGCTGTACGAAGGGGGTCACCCGCCACGAACGCAGGTGCCTCCCAAGGTCGACTTCGTGACGGCTCGGGATTGCCGTCGGAAACGAGCAGGTGGATACGTGACGAATCCGCAGATCGTGACTCCGGGGCTCGCGGTGCCCACTTCGCGTGCATCTCAGCCGGGTGGGATGGGGCTCGACGACCAGGTCTACAACCGGTTGCTGCGCGAGCGGATCATCTTCCTCGGCTCGGTGGTCGAGGACCAGATCGCCAACGCGATCTCCGCCCAGCTCCTGTTGCTGAACGCAGAGGACCCGGAAAAGGACATCTGGCTCTACGTCAACTCGCCCGGTGGCTCCATCACCGCCGGCATGGCGATCTACGACACGATGCAGTGGATCAGCAACGATGTCGCGACCGTCGCGATGGGCCTGGCCGCCTCCATGGGCCAGTTCCTGTTGACCGCCGGAGCCCCCGGCAAGCGCATCGCGCTGGCCAACTCCGAGATCCTGATGCACCAGCCGTCCGCCGGTCTCGGTGGCTCGGCGTCGGACATCAAGATCCAGGCCGAGCAGCTCCTGCGCACCAAGCGCAAGATGACTCGCCTGATCGCGCACCATTCCGGGCAGACCCCCGAGAAGATCGAGCACGACTCGGACCGCGACCGCTGGTTCTCCGCCGAGGAGGCCAAGGAATACGGCCTGGTGGACCACGTGGTTCGCAGTGCGGCCGAGGTTCCCAACACCGGCAGCACCAGCTGATACCGGCGGCTGTACACAGCTGAACCCGGCTGACCGACAGCTGATCCACACCAGCCGACCCCGGCTGGGAAACAGCGTGAGTCGGCCTCCGGTCGCCCAGCCACTGAGTCGAGTCCGCAGTCCCGGAGGGCTGAGATTTCCATGAATGACAATCTGTTCCACCGGCCCGAGGGCCTGGCACCGTTGGCCTCGCGCAGCGCCGAGAGCCGTTACGTCCTGCCGCGTTTCATCGAGCGCACGTCGCAGGGTTTCCGCGAGCAGGACCCGTACACCAAGCTGTTCGAGGAGCGGATCATCTTCCTGGGTGTCCAGGTCGACGACGCCTCCGCGAACGACGTGATGGCGCAGCTGCTGACGCTCGAGTCGATGGACCCCGATCGGGACATCTCGATCTACATCAACTCGCCCGGCGGTTCCTTCACGGCGCTTACCGCCATCTACGACACGATGCAGTTCGTGCGCCCCGACATCCAGACGGTGTGCATGGGCCAGGCGGCCTCCGCCGCCGCCGTTCTGCTCGCCGCGGGAACTCCGGGCAAGCGAATGGCGCTGCCGAACTCCCGCATCCTCATCCACCAGCCGTACAGTGAAACAGGGCGCGCGCAAGTCAGCGACCTGGAGATCCAGGCTCGTGAGATCCAGCGCATGCGCACCATGCTGGAAACGATGCTCGCGCAGCACAGCACGAGGCCGATCGAGCAGGTTCGCGACGACATCGAGCGCGACAAGATTCTGACGGCCGAAGAGGCGCTTGCGTACGGCCTCATCGACGAGATCACCGCACCTCGGAAGGTCGTCGGCTAGTGTCCCCGCCCGGTCGGCGGCTTGCCGCCGACCGGACAACGGTGACCGGTTGATGGTCAAAACCGGGGGATCGGAGATTCCGGCGGGGTACCGTCGAAAGACCAGGCACCAGGTCCGGGACATCCGGGGCCCAGGCGAAGGAGATGCACCTCGTGGCACGCATCGGTGACGGTGGCGACCTGCTCAAGTGCTCGTTCTGCGGAAAGAGCCAGAAGCAGGTGAAGAAGCTCATTGCCGGTCCGGGTGTCTACATCTGTGACGAGTGCATCGACCTGTGCAACGAGATCATCGAGGAGGAGCTCTCCGAGTCCTCCGAGTTGAAGTTCGAGGAGCTCCCCAAGCCGCGGGAGATCTACGAGTTCCTCGACGGCTACGTGGTCGGGCAGGAAGTCGCCAAGAAGGCGCTCTCGGTAGCGGTGTACAACCACTACAAGCGGGTCCAGGCGGGCGAGTCCGCCAAGGCGTCCCGGGACGACGGCGTCGAACTGGCCAAGTCGAACATCCTGCTGCTCGGGCCGACCGGCTGTGGCAAGACGCTGCTGGCCCAGACCCTGGCCCGGATGCTCAACGTGCCGTTCGCCATCGCCGACGCGACCGCGCTCACCGAGGCGGGCTACGTCGGCGAGGATGTCGAGAACATCCTGCTGAAGCTGATCCAGGCGGCCGACTACGACGTCAAGAAGGCCGAGACCGGGATCATCTACATCGACGAGGTCGACAAGATCGCTCGCAAGAGTGAGAACCCGTCGATCACGCGCGACGTGTCCGGTGAGGGCGTGCAGCAGGCGCTGCTGAAGATCATCGAGGGCACCACCGCGAGTGTGCCGCCGCAGGGCGGCCGCAAGCACCCGCACCAGGAGTTCATCCAGATCGACACGACGAACGTGCTGTTCATCGTGGGTGGCGCGTTCGCCGGCCTGGAGAAGATCATCGAAGGCCGGGTCGGCCGCAAGGGCATCGGCTTCGGCGCGCAGATCCGCTCCAAGCGCGATGTGGAGAGCGCCGACTCGTTCGCCGACGTGATGCCCGAGGACCTGCTCAAGTTCGGCATGATCCCGGAGTTCATCGGCCGGCTTCCGGTGCTCACCTCGGTGCACAACCTGGACCGCGAGGCGCTCATCCAGATCCTGACCGAGCCCAAGAACGCGCTGGTGAAGCAGTATCGCCGGCTGTTCGAACTCGACGGGGTCGAGCTGGACTTCGAGATGGAGGCGCTGGAGGCGATCGCCGACCAAGCGATCATGCGCGGCACCGGTGCGCGCGGCCTGCGGGCGATCCTCGAAGAGGTGCTCCAGTCGGTGATGTACGAGGTCCCGTCCCGCAAGGACGTGGCCCGCGTCGTGGTCACCGACCAGGTGGTGCTCAAGCACGTCAATCCCACGCTTGTGCCGCGCGACGTGGTCAAGCGGGAGCGGCGCGACAAGAGCGCCTGAGCCGAACCCTCCACCCACCGGCAACCGAGCGGAAGCCGAACGGCGGCCGGAAAGCCCCCGGGACGACAGCCGAGGTGCCCAGGACGGCTATCGGGCGGTGCCCGCGTACACGTTCGCGATCACCAGCCGAGCGTGTGCGACACCGGCTCCGTCGCTGACGTGCACGAGATCGTGCTCGTCGCCCCACAGACACATCGCCGTGGTGGGGTTGCTCCAGCAGCGGAGCAACCCCGGCGGGCCGGGTACGGCCGGATCCTCGGTCAGCGACACCGCCGGCACGAAGTCCCGGACGTATGCCGCCGGCGCCGTGTCCCGCCTGGTCGCCAGCGTCAGCAGCACCGTCTCGCCGATCTGCCCGCCGCCGAAGACCTCGGTTCGGACGTCGGTGAAGGTCCGCCCGATCGTCGCGTCGAGTTCGCCGACCGTGCCGGGCAACTCCTGGTGGGGGACCGGGCCTCGGGCCTCGATCGTGGTCGGCATCACGAGCGGTCCGGCGATCCGTACGCCGGCAGGCGCGGTCGGCAGGCCGCGCGGCCGACTCGGACCGCCGCCGCTGCCGCCCGAGTCGAGCAGCAGTACGACGACCACCACCGCGGCCACGACCACCGCCGCGCTGCCCAGGACGCCCACGAGCAGCGCGGCCCGGTCCCGGGAGCGGTCGCTCGGCGGCGGAGCGTCGGTCGGTGGGCCGCTCGGGTATCCCGCGCCACTCGTCCCGGACTCCTGCATGCCGCCGTACCCGTCGCTCATCGCCCCCACCACCTCGTGGCTCGGCCGTACGTCATCGGTACCCGGTACAACGACGGTAGGGCCGCGAGGCGACGCACGAACGCGCGTTCCGCCGCGGCCCCGCCGGCGCATCCGGGAGCGCCCCGCCGCTACTTCTCCAGATCCGCGCGCATCGCCTTGAACTTCGCCGCGGCCTGATCCGCCGACGACTGTTCGAAGTAGGCCACAGCCGTCGTGTACCGGTCCGCCCACCCGCAGATCGCCGCGGGCCCGGCGGCCGAACCGGGCATGCACTCCAGCGTGCCGCCCAGCGGGCCGGCGTCGTAGGACTTCATGGTGACCCCGTCCGGGACGCTGCCGCCGCTGCCGTTCACGTACTCGACCATGCCGCGCAGCATGTGCTCCAGCCGCTTGCCGTCGACCCCGGTCATCCCGTCCACGCCCACGAACAGCACCGCGCGCGGGCCGGCCCCGGTCGCGCCGTATGCCGCGACCACCACGTTGTTGACGCGGTCGCGCACCTCGCCCGGGTCGACCGGAACGTCGGTGGGCCCGTCGGTCAGCCGGGTCAGGCCGCCCGCCCGGGCGGCGGGCTGGAGCCTGCGCACACCGGCCGGCGTCGACGGCCGGCCGGACGGGACCGATGTCGAGGGCGCGGTCGGCTGGGCCTTGCCGCTCGGCAGCTCCGCCGGCCGCGTCACGGCCGAGGTCGCCCCGGCGTCGGCCGGTCGGTCCGGTGTGGCGACCGCCGGGCCGCTCCGGTCGGCCTTGTCGTCCTTGGCCTGACAACCCGTCAGCACGGATGCCCCGAGCACCGAGACGGTGACGGCGGTGATGGTGGTGAGCAGTGTCGAGGTGCGAGTACGCACGAGATCCCCCCGGATTCACGGATTCACGGATATCGGGCCGGCTCCCGACGCCCCGACCGATGCCCCCATCGTCGAAACCGGATACCGCCCACGGCGCAAGTTAGCGGTGCCCGGCGCCCGGCGGGGTCGCGGTGACAGCACGGTGACAAGGGCGGGACGCCTCCGGCGCGAAACCGACCTCCGCGCCCGCCGCCGCGCCCCCTGCGCGCCCGCCGCCTCGACGGCCGCGTCAGCGCCGCCCGGCCGTCGCCCGCCCGCCGCGCCACCGCCCTGCCACCGCCCCACCGCCGCCGCGTCGAAGGCGCCCGCGCGCCTTCCGTAGACTGGGGCGGTGACCGAGAACACCATTCCCGCAGCCGCTGCCGCCGAGCAGCCGCAGGCCCTTCCCTCCCAGTACACCCCCGCCGAGGTAGAGGGGAAGCTGTACGAGCGCTGGGTAGCCGCGGGTTGGTTCGAGGCCGACGCGAAGAGTGACAAGCCCCCGTACACGATCGTCATCCCGCCGCCGAACGTCACCGGACAGCTGCACCTGGGCCACGCGTTCCAGCACACGCTGATGGACGCGCTCACCCGCCGCAAGCGCATGCAGGGCTTCGAGGCGCTGTGGCTGCCCGGCATGGACCACGCCGGCATCGCCACCCAGAACGTGGTCGAGCGCGAGCTGGCCAAGGAGGGCAAGTCCCGGCACGACCTGGGCCGCGAGGAGTTCGTGGACCGGGTCTGGCAGTGGAAGGAAGAGTACGGCGGGAAGATCCTCGGCCAGATGCGTCGCCTCGGCGACGGCGTCGACTGGTCGCGGGAGCGCTTCACCATGGACGAGGGCCTGTCCCAGGCCGTGCAGACCATCTTCAAGCGGCTCTACGACGACGAGTTGATCTATCGCGCCGAGCGCATCATCAACTGGTGTCCGCGCTGCCTGACCGCGATCTCCGACATCGAGGTCGAGCACCAGGACGACGAGGGCGAGCTGGTCTCGATCCGCTACGGCGACGGCGACGCCGCGATCGTGGTGGCCACCACGCGCGCCGAGACCATGCTCGGCGACACCGCCGTCGCGGTGCACCCCGGCGACGAGCGGTACGCGCACCTGGTCGGCACCGAGATCGAACTGCCGCTCACCGGGCGGCGGATCCCGATCGTGGCCGACGAGCACGTGGACCCCGAGTTCGGCACCGGCGCGGTCAAGGTGACCCCGGCGCACGACCCGAACGACTTCGAGATCGGCCGCCGGCACAACCTGCCGATGCCCTCGATCATGAACGAGCGGGCGATCGTCACCGTGCACGGCCCGTTCGAGGGACTGGACCGCTACGAGGCGCGCTTCGCGATCGTGGCCGCGCTGCGCGAGCAGGGGCGGATCGTCGCCGAGAAGCGCCCGTACACGCACGCGGTCGGGCACTGCTCGCGCTGCAAGACCACCGTCGAGCCGCGCCTGTCCATGCAGTGGTGGGTCAGGGTCGAGCCGCTGGCCAAGGCCGCCGGCGACGCGGTGCGCGACGGCCGGGTGACCATCCACCCGCAGGAGCTGGCCGGGCGCTACTTCGGCTGGGTCGACAACATGCACGACTGGTGCATCTCGCGCCAGTTGTGGTGGGGCCACCGGATCCCGGTCTGGTACGGCCCGAACGGCGAGACGGTCTGCGTGGGTCCGAACGACGAGGCGCCGACCGGCGAGGGCTGGACGCAGGACACCGACGTGCTCGACACGTGGTTCTCCTCCGCGCTGTGGCCGTTCTCCACGCTGGGCTGGCCCGAGCAGACCGCCGACCTGGCCAAGTTCTATCCGACCGACGTGCTGCTCACCGGGCACGACATCATCTTCTTCTGGGTCGCCCGGATGATGATGTTCGGCCTGTACGCGATGGACGGGCAGGCGCCCTTCCACACCATCGCGCTCACCGGCCTGGTCCGCGACCAGTTCGGCAAGAAGATGTCCAAGTCGTTCGGCAACGTGGTCGACCCGATCGACTGGATGGACGCGTACGGCACCGACGCGCTGCGCTTCACCCTGGCCCGCGGCGCCAACCCCGGCACGGACGTGCCGATCGGCGAGGACTGGGTCCAGGGCTCGCGCAACTTCTGCAACAAGATCTGGAACGCGACCCGGTTCGCGCTGATGAACGGCGCGACCGTCGAGGGTCCGATGCCGGCCGCCGAACAGCTCGCGGCGGCCGATCGCTGGATCCTGTCCCGGCTGGACGCGGTCGTGGCCGAGGTGGACGCGTACTACGAGGACTACCAGTTCGCGAAGCTCTCGGACACGCTCTTCCATTTCGCCTGGGACGAGGTCTTCGACTGGTACGTCGAACTGGCCAAGCTGCCGCTCAACGGTGAGGACGAGGCCGCCGCGCAGGCCACCCGGCGCGTGCTGGGCCACGTCCTGGACGTGACGCTGCGGCTGCTGCACCCGATCGTGCCGTTCGTGACCGAGGAGTTGTGGACCACGCTCACCGGCGGCGAGTCGCTCGTGCCCGCCGAGTGGCCCACCCCGAGCGGGTTCGCCGACCCGGCTGCCGAGGCCGAGATCACCACGCTCCAGCAGGTGATCACCGAGGTTCGCCGGTTCCGCTCGGACCAGGGCCTCAAACCCGGCCAGCGGGTGCCGGCCAACATCTCGCTCGCGGGCACCGCGATCGCCGCGCACGAGGCGGCGCTGCGGCAACTCGCCCGCTGCACACCGGCCGGCGAGGGCTTCGCGGCGACCACGTCCTTCCCGGTCGCGGGCGCGGTGATCGAGCTGGACCTGTCCGGCGCGATCGACTTCGCCGCCGAGCGCAAGCGACTGACCAAGGACCTGGCCGAGGCGGAGAAGGTCCGAGACGTGAACACCAAGAAGCTCGGCAACGCCGGCTTCCTGGCCAAGGCCGCCGCCGATGTGGTGGACAAGGTCCGGGACAAGCTGACCGGAGCCGAAGCCGACATCGAACGCATCAAGGGCCAGCTCGACCGGCTGCCCACCGCCTGATCCGAGCGGCCGCGCGACCCGGGCACACCCACCCGGGCCGCGCGGACGATCGGCGAGCCGCCACCCCGGCTCGGCCCCAACCCCCGAAGAACTCGATCGGAACCGGTGACACCAGTGACAGACCCCGCCGAGGCAGCGGCCGCGCAGCGCGCCGTGGAGGCCGAGCTGATCGGGCGCTGGCCGGAGACCAAGCTCGACCCGTCCACCGACCGCGTGGTCGCGCTGATGGACGTGCTCGGCGAACCCCAGCGGGCGTACCCGGTCATCCACATCACCGGCACCAACGGCAAGACCAGCACGGCCCGGATGATCGAGGCGCTGCTGCGCGCGTTCCAACTGCGCACCGGCCGCTTCACCAGCCCGCATGTCGAGTCGATGACCGAGCGGATCAGCCTGGACGGCGAGCCGATCAGCGCCGAGCGGTTCGTGGAGACCTACCACGACATCCGGCCCTACATCGACATCGTGGACGCCGCGCAGCCGTACCGACTGTCCTTCTTCGAGGTGATCACCGCGATGGCGTACGCCGCGTTCGCCGACGCGCCGGTGGACGTCGCGGTGGTCGAGGTCGGCATGGGCGGCACGTGGGACGCGACCAACGTGGTGGACGGCACGGTCGCCGTGGTCACCCCGATCGCGCTGGACCACGTCGCCCGGCTCGGTGGCACGCCCGGCGAGATCGCGGTGGAGAAGGCCGGGATCATCAAGAAGGACAGCCTGGTCGTGCTGGCGCAACAGCCGGTGGACGCGGCCGAGGCGCTGATCCGACGCGCGGTCGAGGTGGACGCGACGGTGGCCCGCGAGGGCATGGAGTTCGGCGTGGTCCGGCGCGACCTGGCGGTCGGCGGCCAGTTGCTCACCCTGCGCGGCCTGGCGGGGGAGTACGAGGACGTCTTCCTGCCGCTGCACGGCAGCCATCAGGCGCACAACGCGGCGGTCGCGCTGGCCGCCGTGGAGGCGTTCATGGGCGTCGGGGTGGCCGATCGACCCGGGCTCACCAGCGGTGGCGCGCTGAACGCGGACCTGGTCCGCGAGGCGTTCGCGTCGGTCACCTCGCCGGGCCGACTCGAGATCGTCCGGCGCAGCCCCACCGTACTGATCGACGCCGCGCACAACCCCGCCGGCGCCCGGGCCGTCGCGCAGGCGATGACCGACTCGTTCGACTTCCGGCATCTGGTCGGCGTGGTCGGCGTGATGGGCGACAAGGACGTGCGAGGTGTGCTGGAGGCGCTCGAACCGGTGCTCGCCGAGGTCGTGGTGACGCGGAACTCGCAACCACGCGCGATGCCGGTCGACGAACTCGCCGCGCTCGCGGTCGAGGTGTTCGGCGCGGACCGGGTCGACGTGCAGCCGGCCCTGCCGGACGCGATCGAGGCCGCCGTCACGCTGGCCGAGGAGGAGGGCGACCTCGGCGGCGCGGGCGTGCTGATCACCGGCTCCGTGGTCACCGTCGGCGAGGCCCGGGTGCTGCTCAAGGGCGCCGACACCGGGGGAGCCGGCCATCGCAACGGAAGGGACGCCTGAGCATGCGCGCGCTGTGTTCGACCCACCTGATCGGCCAGGCCATGGTGATCTGCCTCGCCGCGCTGGTCGCGATGCGACTCACCGACATCTCCACCGGCGTGTTGTGGGCGGTCGCCGGGCCGTCCGCGCTCTTCTGCGTGCTGCTGTGCGCCAAGCTCAAGGAACCGTGGGCGATCACCGCCGGCTGGGCGCTGCAACTGGGCCTGTTCGTGACCGGTTTCGTGGTCCCGATGATGTTCCTGATCGGCGTGGTGTTCGCGGCCATCTGGTACGGCTGCATCCGGGTCGGGCGGATCATCGACGCCGCCAAGGCGGCCCGGATGGCTACCGCCGAGTGACTGAAGGCGTACGGCCGAAAGGTTGATGCGTTACCCCGGATAGGCTCTGGGCGTTGACCGTTCGTCGGGTCGCGAGGTCTGTGCCCGTACCCCCCTTTCGAGGAAGCAAGGAGCCAACGTGTCCGAGCGCACGCTCGTCCTGGTCAAGCCGGACGGAGTCCGGCGTGGTCTCGTCGGTGAGGTCATCGGCCGTATCGAGCGCAAGGGCTTCACCCTGGCCGCGCTCGATCTGCGGGTGATGGACCGCGAGACGATCGAGCGGCACTACGCCGAGCACGAGGGCAAGCCGTTCTACGCCCCGCTCGTGGAGTTCATGACCTCGGCCCCGTCCGTGGCGCTGATCGTCGAAGGCGAGCGGGTGATCGAGTCCTTCCGCGTGCTCGCCGGCGTCACCGACCCGATCAAGGCCCTGCCGGGCACCATTCGCGGCGACTTCGCCACGATCACCCGGGAGAACATCGTGCACGGCTCCGACTCGCCGGAGTCCGCCGAGCGCGAGATCAAGAACTTCTTCCCCGAGCACGCCTGAGCGTCCGGTCGCGGCGCCCGGGGTGTTCGACAACCCCACGCGCCGGGCCGGGCCCGTGCCGTGTCGATTCCCGCCGTGACGCACGTGTCGCGATGAAGGGCGAATGCCGCGCGACGCGCGCGGGCCGCGCGGGAGATCGATTTTTTTCGCGACCACGCCGTGTGGACCTCCACACGACCCGCCGGGACGCCGATCGGGCGCCGGCCGTGCGCTGTTAGAGGGAAATCCCTCCACTTGCCGCGCGTGGCACGCAACCCCTCACCCCGTGATCACGTCATGGTGGATGGAGGGTGCAGCCGTGCCCCGGTACGTCGCGGTTCTGCCGCCGGTACACCCGTGCCTACGATGTTGGTCGGTCGATCCGGTGTCGTCGGTGCGACGTCCCTCGGCCGGCTCATGTCCTCATGGCTACGAGCTCGGGAAGGCCCTAGGTTCTTTATATGGCGAACAACTTGTCGTTCATCGGTCGTGACATGGCGGTCGACCTCGGTACGGCCAACACGCTGGTGTACGTCAGAGGCCGCGGCATCGTATTGAACGAGCCGTCGGTGGTCGCCAAGAACACCACTACCGGGGGCATCCTGGCGGTCGGCGCCGAGGCGAAGAAGATGATCGGGCGCACGCCCGGCAACATCGTGGCGATCCGACCGCTCAAGGACGGCGTGATCGCCGACTTCGAGATCACCGAGCGGATGTTGCGCTACTTCATCCTCAAGGTGCACCGCCGCCGGTACCTGGCCCGTCCGCGCGTGGTGATCTGCGTGCCCTCGGGCATCACCGGCGTCGAGCGCCGCGCGGTGGTCGAGGCGTCCAGCCAGGCCGGCGCGCGCAGCGTGCACATCATCGAGGAACCGATGGCCGCCGCGATCGGCGCAGGTCTGCCGGTGCACGAGGCGACCGGCAACATGGTCGTCGACATCGGCGGCGGCACCACCGAGGTCGCCGTCATCTCGCTCGGTGGCATCGTCACGGCGCAGTCGATCCGGGTGGCCGGCGACGAGTTGGACAACGCGATCATCGCCTACGTGAAGAAGGAATACTCGCTGCTCCTGGGCGAGCGCAGTGCCGAGGAAATCAAGATGTCGATCGGCTCGGCCTTCGACCTCGGCGAGGACGAGCACAGCGAGATTCGCGGCCGCGACCTGGTCAGCGGCCTGCCCAAGACGATCGTGATCTCCACCTCCGAGGTCCGCAAGGCCATCGAGGAACCGGTCAACACCATCGTGGACGCGGTCAAGAGCACGCTGGACCAGTGTCCGCCCGAACTGGCCGGCGACGTGATGGATCGCGGCATCGTGCTCACCGGAGGCGGCGCGCTGCTGCGCGGCCTCGACGAGCGGCTGCGGACCGAGACCGGAATGCCGATCCACATCGCCGACAACCCGCTGGACTCGGTGGCCCTGGGCGCGGGCAAGTGCGTCGAGGAGTACGAGAAGCTCCAGCAGGTACTGGACGCCCAACCACGCCGCTGACCCGGGACGCGGGGGCGGTCGGCCGGTCCGCCGCCCCCGGATCCGGTCCGGCGCGGCCACACACCACAACTGCCCACAAGCGCCGCAACGTACGAAAGGGGCGGGCGCGCATCGTGAGGGACTCCCGGCACGGTCGGCTGGTCCTCGTGCTGCTGCTAGCGATCTCTTTCGCCCTCATCACCGTGGACATCCGCGGTGGCCGGAACTCGCCCATCGCGAATGTCCGCGACTGGGCCTCGGCCGTGTTCGGCCCCGCCGAACGCGGCGTGTCCGCCGCAGTGGACCCCGTCGGCCGGGCCGTGAACGCGGTCAAGGACGCGGGATCCCACGAGAGCGAGAAGAAGCGCCTGCAGGACGAGAACGCCAAGCTTCGTCAACAGGTGGACAACATCGAGTTCGACCGCAATCGCGCGGCCGAATTGGACAAACTGCTCAAGGTCTCCTCGGCCGGGCAGTACAAGATCAAGCCCGCGCGCGTGGTCGCCATCGGGCCCGCCCAGGGCTTCTCCTGGACGGTCACCCTCGACGCGGGCGTGGGCGACGGCATCAAACCGGACATGACCGTGATCAACGGCGACGGTCTGGTCGGCCGGGTGACCCAGGTGGGTCCGATGACCTCGACCGTGCTGCTCGCCACCGACCCCGGATTCGCGGTCGGCACGCGCCTGGCCGGGTCGATGGAGATAGGGATCACCTCGGGACGCGGCGACAAGCCGATGAACCTCAAGCTGCTCAACGGGCAGGCCCGGGTCAAGAAGGGCGACCGGCTGGTCACCTTCGGCTCGCAGGGCGGCAAGCCGTTCGTGCCGGGCGTGCCGGTGGGCGAGGTTGCCGAGGTGCGCAACACCCCGGGCGAACTCACCCGCAGCGTCGAGGTGCGGTCGTACGTGCGCTTCTCCGGCCTGGACACGGTGGGCGTGGTGATCGAACCGCCGCGCACCGACCCGCGCGACGCGGTGCTGCCACCGCCGATCCAGGAGGCGGCCGCGCCGCCGAGTACGCCGCCCGTGCCGCCGGCGCCGCCCGCGAGCACCGAGCCGCCCAAGGGTGCCTCGGCCGCGAAGCCGCCCGCCGGCGGGACCCGGACCAACAACGCCAACGCCGCCGACGCACGCCGCAAGCCGCCGCCCGGCGGCGCGACCCCACCGACCGGAAGGGACTGAGACGGTGCGGATCTCCCGCGTGTTCTATGCCGCGCTGCTGATCGTCGTCGCGCTCGTGGTCCAGGTGAGCGTGCTCGCCCGGCTCGGTCTGCCCGGTGCGGTGCCGGACCTGTTGCTCCTGGTGGTGGTCGGGCTCGCGCTGACGTACGGGCCCACCGCCGGCTGCGTGATCGGCTTCGCGGCCGGCCTGTGTGCCGACCTCGCGCCGCCCGCCGACCACGCGGCGGGCCGGTACGCCTTCGTGTTGTGCCTGGCCGGGTACGTCGCCGGCCTGTTCGTCTCGCGCAGCCCCAGACGCTCGGTACTCACGCCGATCGCCGTGGTCGCGGTCGCCGCGGCGGGCACCACCGTGCTGTACGCGGCGGTCGGCGCGCTGGTCGGCGACGGCGCGGTGCGCCAGGTGGGGCTGACCAAGCTGCTGCTGACCGCGGTGGTCTACGACGCGATCCTGGCGCCGTTCGTGGTGCCGTGGGTGATGGCGCTGGCCCGCAAGGTGGATCCCAAACCGATGCTCTCGGGCCTGTCCCGGTAGGGGGTGAACGCCCAAGATGCGTAAACGCATGCCCAGCCTGCTCAACTCCGGCCGCTCCAAGGGAGACGGCGCGCACAGCGTGCGGGCCCGTATGGTGATCCTGCAGATCCTGGTCCTGTCGCTGATGATCACCCTCTTCGGCCGGCTGTGGTACCTGCAGATCCGCGAGGGCGACCACTACGCCGCGGCCGCGTCGCAGAACCAGGTCCGAGACGTGGTGACCCCGGCCGTGCGCGGGCAGATCCTCGACGACAAGGGCCTCCCGCTGGTCAACAACCGCACCGCGCTGGTGGTCTCGGTCAGCCGCACCGAACTGCTGCGGATGCCCGACTCCGGCGCCGCCGTGCTGACCCGGCTCGCCGAGGTGTTGCAACTGCCCGCCGACGAGGTCAAGGCGCGCACCCGGCTGTGCGAGCGCAACGTGCCCAAGCCGTGCTGGAACGGCTCGCCGTACCAGCCGATCCCGGTCACCGACAACGCCACCACCGAGCAGGCGCTGACCATCATGGAGCATCGCGAGGACTTCCCCGGGGTGACCGCCGAGCCCACCGCCGTGCGGCAGTACCCGGCGCCCGAGGGGGCCAACGGCGCACACGTCGTGGGCTACCTCTCGCCGGTCTCCGACGACGAGTTGAGCAAGCAGAAGGCCGAGGGCAAGAAGGACCTCCAGCGCGCCGACGAGGTCGGCCGCAGCGGTCTGGAGCGCACCTACGACGCGGACCTGCGCGGAAAGTCCGGGGTCACCGGGCTGTCCGTGGACCACCTCGGCCGGGTCACCGGCACCGTCTCGGAGACCGCGCCGGTGCCCGGCAACCACCTGGTGACCAGCATCGACGCGAAGATCCAGGCGATCACCGAGCAGCAGTTGGACGAGGCGATGAAGCGGGCCCGGGCGACCTTCGACGCGGGCAACACGCACAAGAACTTCGTCGCCGACGCGGGCGCGGCCGTGGTGATGGACATCAAGACCGGCCGGGTGATCGCGATGGCCAGCGCGCCCAACTACGACCCGTCGGTGTGGGTGGGCGGCATCTCGCCGGAGGACTACAAGGCGCTCACCGACGAGAAGGCCGGCGTACCGCTGGTGGCCCGGGCCATACAGGGTCAGTTCGCGCCGGGCTCGATCTTCAAGGTGATCTCCACCTCGGCCGCCGCCGAGTCGGGCTACTCCACCAAGGCCAACTACGACTGCTCGCCCAGCATCACGGTCGGCGGCACGACCTTCAACAACCTGGAGTCCAGGGGCTACGGCCCGATCTCGCTCCAGCGTGCGCTGGAGGTCTCCTGCAACACCGTCTTCTACGGCATCGGCTACGACATGTGGCTCAAGGACGGCGGGATCTTCGGCAAGAACCCCAAGGACCCGATGGTCACCATGGCCAAGAACTACGGCCTGGGCGCGCCCACCGGGATCGACCTGCCCGGCGAGTCCGGCGGCCGGATCGCCGACCGGGCCTGGAAGAAGCGCAACTGGGAGCAGAACAAGGACGCGTGGTGCAAGCAGGGCGACACCGGCAACGAGTACGTGGACAAGATCGCCAAGGAGAACTGTGTCGACGGGTGGCAGTTCCGCGCCGGTGACGCGATCAACTTCGCGATCGGCCAGGGCGACACCACGGTCACCCCGTTGCAGATGGCCCGGGTGTACGCGGCCATCGCCAACGGCGGCACGTTGTGGAAGCCGTCCATCGGCAAGGCCGTGATCAGCCCGGAGGGCAAGCTCGTGCGCGAGATCCAGCCACAGGCGACGGCCAAGCTGCCGATAAGCGACGCGACGGTGAAGTACCTGCAGAACGCGCTGATCGGCGTCGAGATGAACGGCACCGCGGCCGGCGTCTTCGCCAACTGGCCGAACGCGGAGATGCCGATAGCGGCCAAGACCGGCACCGGCTCGGTGTACGGAAAGCAGAGCACGTCCTGGTTCGCCACCTACGGCGGGCCCAAGGACGGCCCGCAGTACGCCGTGGTGATGATGGTCAGCCAGGGCGGCACCGGCTCCGGTACCTCGGGTCCGTCCGTCCGCAAGATCTACGAAGCGCTGCTCGGCGTCGACGAGAAGGGCGCGATCGACCCGGCCAAGGCGTTGCTGCCCGCCCCGCCCACGGGGCTGCCGCACGTCAAGGAGGACGGCACCGTCGTGCCGGCCGCCCACCTGCTCCCGCCGCACCCGGGCGGGAACAACGCTCCCACCACTACCGCGATGTCCGCGCCCGGGGCACTGCCGCCCGATCGCGTGGTCTACCGGACGGGGAGAGGGACATGAGCCTGAAACTGCGACCCGCCTCGCGGGTGGCCGGATTCGGTACACCGGACCTGGGCCGACTCGCGCCGGTGTTCACCCCGCGCCGGTCGATCACCCGACAGATCATCCAGCGCGACGCCCCGGTGCGTCGGCTGGACTGGATACTCCTGGGCCCGGCGCTCGCGCTGTCCGTGGTGGGCTCCCTGCTGGTGTGGTCCGCGACCCGCAATCGGCGCGGACTCACCGGCGGCGACCCGCAGTTCTTCTTCAAGCGGCACCTGCTCAATCTGGCGATCGGGCTGGTTCTGGCAACAGTGGTGGCGATAATCGGTCACCGTCGGATAAGGGCCTTCGCGCCGTTCGTCGGGATCGTCGCCGTGCTCGGCTTGATGGCCGCGCTCAGCCCGCTGGGCAGCACGATCAACGGTCAGCGGGCCTGGATCCAACTGGGCGCTGGTTTCTCGGTGCAGCCCGCCGAGTTGGCCAAGATCGCGATCATCCTGTGCATGGCGATGATCCTGTCCGAACGGGTGGACACCGGGGACCTGGCCAGACCGGGCGACAAGGCGGTGTTCTGGGCGCTGGCGGTGGCGGCGCTGCCGATGGCGGTGATCATGCTGATGCCCGACCTCGGTTCGGTCATGGTGCTGGCGATGATCGTGCTCGGCGTGCTGCTCGCGTCCGGTACGCGGGCGCGCTGGATGATCGCGCTGATCATGATGGCCGCGGCCGGCGCGGGCGCGGTCGTGCGCCTCGGGCTGCTCAGCGAATACCAGATCGACCGGTTCCGGGCCTTCGCCAATCCGGACTTCGATCCGGGCGGCGTCGGCTACAACACCGTGATGGCCCGGCTGGCGATCGGCTCGGGCGGGCTCACCGGCAAGGGGCTGTTCCACGGCGAGCAGACCAGTGGCCAGTACGTACCCGAACAGCAGACCGACTTCGTCTTCTCGGTGGCGGGCGAGGAACTGGGCTTCATCGGCTGCAGCGTGATCATCGCGCTGTTCGGGATCCTGCTGTGGCGCGGGATCCGGATCGCGCTGCACGCCGACGACCTGTACGGCACGATCGTCGCGGCCGGCGTGGTCGCCTGGTTCGCCTTCCAGGCGTTCGAGAACGTCGGGATGAACCTGGGCATCATGCCGGTGGCCGGGTTGCCGCTGCCGTTCGTCTCCTACGGCGGATCGTCGATGTTCGCGATCTGGATGGGGATAGGGCTGTTGCAGTCGGTGCACATGCGGCACGCCGGCGCCTTCAAGTCGGCCTGAGCCGAGCCGGCCCGTCGGCCTCGCACAGGCCGCCGGCCACCCGTCGCGGGCGGGCCCCCACCGGGCAACCCGGTAGGGGGTCCGCCCGGATCGCGTTAGGCTGGGAGGTCGATCCCCCTCCCAGCCCCATCGGAAGGACCGCCATGCCCGTCGAGTCCCTGTTCCCGCGTCTGGAGCCGCTTCTGCCCCAGGTGCAGAAGCCCATCCAGTACGTCGGTGGCGAGCTCAACTCGACCGTCAAGGACTGGGACGCGTGCACGGTCCGCTGGGCGCTGATGTACCCGGACGCGTACGAGGTCGGCCTGCCCAACCAGGGCGTGATGATCCTGTACGAGGTTCTCAACGAGGTCGCCGACGTGCTCGCGGAGCGTACCTACGCGGTGTGGGGCGACCTGGAAAAGCTGATGCGCGAGCACGACGTGCCGCAGTTCACCGTGGACGGCCACCGGCCCGTCGGCGCGTTCGACGTGTTCGGGCTGAGCTTCTCCACCGAGCTGGGCTACACGAACATGCTCAACGCGCTCGACCTGGCCGGGATCCCGATCGAGGCCAAGGACCGCACCGAGGACCACCCGATCGTGCTCGCCGGCGGACACGCCGCGTTCAACCCCGAGCCGATCGCGGACTTCATCGACTGCGCCGTGGTCGGCGACGGCGAGCAGGCCGTGCTCCAGATCACCGACATCATCCGGGCCTGGAAGGCCGAGGGCCGCCCGGGCGGTCGGGACGAACTGCTGTTCCGCCTCGCGGTCACCGGCAACGTCTACGTGCCGCGCTTCTACGACGTGGACTACCTCGACGACGGCCGGATCCAGCGGGTCGCGCCGAACCGCTCGGGCGTGCCGTGGCGGGTGTCCAAGCACACCGTGATGGACCTCGACGAGTGGCCCTACCCCAAGCAGCCGCTGGTCCCGCTCGCCGAGACCGTGCACGAGCGCATGTCGGTGGAGATCTTCCGCGGCTGCACCCGCGGTTGCCGGTTCTGCCAGGCCGGCATGATCACCCGGCCGGTGCGCGAGCGCAGCATCAAGGGCATCGGCGAGATGGTCGACAAGGGCCTGAAGGCGACCGGCTTCGAGGAGGTCGGCCTGCTGTCGTTGTCCTCCGCCGACCACACCGAGATCGCCGAGGTGGCCAAGGGCCTCGCGGACCGCTACACCGACGACAAGATCGGCCTGTCGCTGCCGTCCACCCGGGTGGACGCGTTCAACATCGACCTGGCCAACGAGCTGACCCGCAACGGTCGCCGCTCGGGTCTGACCTTCGCGCCCGAGGGCGGCAGCGAGCGGCTGCGCAAGGTGATCAACAAGATGGTGTCCGAGGAGGACCTCATCCGCACGGTCGCCACCGCGTACGGCAACGGCTGGCGCCAAGTGAAGCTCTACTTCATGGTCGGCCTGCCCACCGAGACCGACGAGGACGTGCTGCAGATCGCGGACATGGCCAAGAAGGTCATCCAGAAGGGCCGCGAGGTCTCCGGGAGCCGGGACATCCGCTGCACGGTGTCGATCGGCGGGTTCGTGCCCAAGCCGCACACCCCGTTCCAGTGGGCCCCGCAGCTCGACCCCGCAGCCACCGACGCGCGACTGCACAAGCTGCGCGACGCGATCCGCGCGGACCGGCAGTACGGCAAGTCGATCGGCTTCCGCTACCACGACGGCAAGCCGGGCGCGATCGAGGGCCTGCTCTCGCGCGGCGACCGCCGGGTGGGCCGGATCATCCGCGCGGTCTGGGAGGACGGCGGCCGATTCGACGGCTGGAGCGAACACTTCAGCTACGACCGCTGGGTGCGCTGCGCCGACAAGGCGCTGGCCGACGAGCCGGTGGACCTGAACTGGTACACCACCCGCGAACGCGAGTGGAACGAGGTGCTCCCGTGGGACCACCTCGACTCCGGCCTGGACAAGGACTGGCTGTGGGAGGACTGGCAGGACGCCCTCGATGAAACCGAGGTCGACGACTGCCGCTGGAACCCTTGCTTCGACTGCGGCGTATGTCCGCAAATGGGCACGGAGATCCAAATCGGCCCCACGGGCCAGAAGTTGCTGCCGCTGTCGGTCAAGCAACCGGCCGCGCAGGGCTAGCACCGGGATGAGGCGCGGGCCCTCCGGGGCTCGGAACGAACAGGCGGTCGGACGGCGAGTCCGGCCGCTTTTCGTTTCCGTGCGGGGCGCCGCGGCGGGCGAGGCGGTGCCGGATGCCGCGTTACTTTTCGAGGTTCTGCTTCAGCTCCGCCCCGGCGCCGACCCTGCTCACGCCGAGGGTGCGTGACGGTTCGTGGCGGTTGACCTCCACGGCGGCGGACGAACGGCCGGACGCTCCGCCACCCGCGGCGGGTACGAAACCCGTTGCCGCGCTCTTCGCCAACGACTTGTCGACGTCTGGCGCCTTGGCCCGGGGGGCGGGCTTCTTCCCGAGCAATTCCTTGTCCCGGAAGGCGGCGACGTCCGCGCGGAGGCTCTCCCCGAACGCTTTTGTCGCTTCGGAATCCGACACCGCGCGTGCTGGGGGTCCGGGCTTCTCGAGATCCTTTGGCTCGCGCTTCTTGGTGTCCTTTCCCACGCCCGGCCTCGCTACGGAATTCGGGGGAAACCGCTGCTGGTTGTCCCTGGCGGCGCGCCGCCTCTGCTCCTTGGGCATGTATCGCAGTGGGTCGGGTGCGGGGGTCGGAGCCTCGCCATCGGTCTCCTTCGCCGGTGACGCTCCGACCGGCCCTTGGGTGAGCTTGCTGCGGAACAGTTTCCCCAATTCATAGGCGATTGTTCCGATTTCATTCATCTTTGCCACTGCGCACCGCCTTTACGAAGTCGTCGCAAGAGTGCGGGACCCTTCCGGCCTACACCCTGCACCAACCGGCGGAAGCTGCCCAGCCCTTCGGGCGCAGTCGGGTTCGCCTGCCTCGTCGGCGGCGCCGAGTGCACCTAGGCGGCGGCGCGGGTCGACGCGCGGTCGAGCCGGGCCGTCGGTGCGCGCCGTCGGGTAGTCGCATGGTCACACGAGGCAGCAATGGTGGTCCCGGCTCCTTGTCGGTGGCAGGGCCACTAATCTTCCCGGGTGAATGCAAACGGGGAGCAACCGGAACCGGCGCCGTGGACGCCGTCGACGAGCAATCACCGGCCGGGGCCGCCGAGCGGGCCCGAACCGACGTGGCAGCAGCGCGCCGAAGGCACGCGCACCGCCGGCGGCCCCGAACCGGGCGAGGGGTGCCTGTACGCGGTGGTCCGCTGGCCGGCCCGGATCATCGCGCTGATCATCGTGGTCCCGCTGCGGCTGCTGTGGGAGTTGTTGCGACTGATCGGCAGGGGGATCAAGTTCCTGTTCTGGACCTGGTTCCTGCGGCCGATCCTCAAGGGTCTGAAGATTCTGCTGTGGGACTGGTTCCTGTACCCGGTGCTCAGCTTCGTCGGCCGCTACATCCTGGTTCCGATCGGCAACGCGATCGCGTGGCTGGTGACCCACCTGCTGATCCGCCCACTCGTCTTCCTGTTCAGGTACGTGCTGCTCAAGCCCGCGACGTGGCTGTGGCGGTACGTGCTGCGTCCGGTCGGACGCGTGACGCTGCAGGCGCTGCGGTTCGCGTGGGAAGTGTCCACCGCCGTCCTGAACTTCCTGATCGTCCGGCCGCTGTCGTGGTTGTGGCGGGCCGTACTGGTCCCGATCGGTCGCGGCATCGCCGTGGTCTGGCACCACCTGGTGGTACTGCCGGTGTCCTGGGCGTGGCGCAACGTGCTCACGCCGATCGGCAGGGCCATCCGCGCCGTGTGGCGATTCGTCGTCGTGGCACCGCTGCGCTGGGTCGGCCGCACCATCCTGCGGCCGATCGGCCGGGCCACCGGGGAGGTGCTGCGGGCCATGGGAATCGGGGGCCGCTGACCCGACCCGTCCGATGGCCGTACGCTTGGATCGACTTCTGCCCACCCACTTGAGCCAAGGACTGAGCGAAACTGGCACGACGTACGCCCGAGGGACCGCCGCCCGCGCCGACGGTCCAGCGACTGCGCCTCCGGTACACCAAGCGCGGCCGCCTCCGGTTCACCAGCCACCGGGATTTTCAGCGCGCGTTCGAGCGGGCCCTGCGTCGGGCGGAAGTGCCGATGGCCTATTCCGCCGGTTTCACCCCCCACCCCAAGGTGTCCTACGCGGGAGCGGCGCCCACCGGCGTCGCCAGCGAGGCCGAGTACCTCGAGATCGGCGTGGCCACGCACTGTGACCCGGCGCGACTGCGAGACCTGCTCGACGCATCGCTGCCGAGCGGTCTCGACGTGCTCGAGATCGTCGAGGCACACGGCGGCAACCTGCCCGAACGCCTCGAGGCGTCGGTCTGGGAGCTGCTTCTCGCCGGGGTCACCCACGAGGAGGCCGAGCGGGCGGTCGGCGTGTTCCTGGCCGCGGAGACCGTCGAGGTCCAGCGGATGAGCAAGAACGGAATGCGCACATTCGACGCCCGAGAGGCGGTGATCGCGCTGACCGTCACCACCCCCGACGGGAACGACGCAGGTCACCCGGGTGTCGATGCGGGTAGTGCCGCACCTTGTGCGATACTGCGACTGGTTGTCCGGCACACCACACCCGCCGTTCGACCCGACGACGTTCTGTCCGGTCTTCGCATGGTCGCCGAACTTGTTACGCCCACCGCCGCCGCGGTCACCCGCCTGGCGCAGGGGCCGCTCGACGCCGCGACCGATTCGGTGACCGACCCGCTCGCGCCCGACCGCGCAGCAGCATCGGCGGTGGAGCACACCTCACAGGGGGACGAGGTACTCCGGACCGGCCCGCAGGGCGGTGCAGAACCCGTCGTCGAAGCCTCGAATCGGTGACGACCGGGTACACGAGGCCCAAGGCTTGAATTTCCGACAGACTTATCGCCCGGTCACGGCCGCAAGGCCGGGACCGGCGAGTGAGAGAGAAGCTTCCGCGCGGCGCCCTGCGTTGGAGCGCCCGGAAGCGTGACGGGAGACAGACCCGCATGCTCGACACCGAGCCCAACGACACGCCTGAGACATCAGGTACACCCGGGGTTGTGAACTCCGGTACTTCCGACAACGACAACAGCACGAAGGACGACACGGCCACGACGCCGGCACCCCGCCGCCGTCGCAGGGCCGCCAGTCGACCCGCAGGACCGCCGAGCGTGCCCTCTGCCGAGGCCGCGCCGGTTCCGGCTGCCGTGACACCCGAGGTTGCCGAGCCCTCCGACGAGGAGGAGCCGGAGGCCGAGGAGGCCGCGGTGGTCGAGCCCGAGCCCGAGCCCGAGCCGGAGGCCCCGCGACGTGCGCGGCGCACCCGCAAGCGGGTGACCGCGCCGGTGACCGACACGGCCGAGGCCGCGGCCGCACCGGCGGAGGCCGCCGAGGCCGCGCCGGCCGAGGTCGAGCCGGAGCCCGAGGAGGCACCCCGGCGAGTCCGGCGTACCCGCAAGCGGGCGGCGGTCGCTCCCGAGGCGACCCCGGACGAGGTCGTGCCCGAGCCCGCTCCCGAGCCGGCCCGGGCCGAGTCCGGGCAGCCGGAGACCGAGGCCGAGCCGGCCGAGGAGGCACCGCGGCGTACCCGGCGTACCCGCAAGCGGGCGGTGCCCGCCGCCGAGGCGATCGAGGAGACCCCCGTCGCCGAGGCCGAGCCGGTCGTCGAGGCCGCGCCCGAGCCGGAGCCCGAGGCCGCACCCGAGCCGCGGACCCGCAGTGGTCGCAAGACGCCGCCGCCGGTGTTCCAGCCGCTGTTCCAGGCCCCGCAGGCGGCCGTCTTCGCCGAGCCCCAGCGCGCGGCCGAGCCGGCCCCGGCGCCCGCCGCCGCCGAGCCCGAGACCGAGACCCGCACCGAGTCGGACGAGCCGCGTGGTCGGCGTCGCCGACGCCGTGCGCTGCCGGTGGACGAGGTGCACACGGCGGCCGAGGCCGAGCCGCAGGACTCGCGCTACCAGGACGAGCAGGAGCGGCACGTGGGCCGCGCGGTCACCGCGACCGAGCAGCCCGAGGCCGCGCAGGAGCCGGAGGGCTCCGAAGCGCACGAGGACGACACCGAGGGCGACCGCCCGACCCGTCGCCGTCGGCGCGGTGGTCGTCGTCGCCGCGGTCGCGGTGACGACGGTGCCGAGGACGGCGGCTCCGACGAGGACGGCGAGCAGCAGGCCGAGGGCGTCGGCGACGGTCCCGACGACGACGAGGACACCGACGAGCCGGGCGACCCCGGGGCGACCACGAGCAGCCGGCGTCGGCGTCGGCGCCGCCGTCGTGACGGTGCGGCCGACGACGTCGCGGCCGAGCCGCAGGACGACCCCGAGCGCACCGTGGTCAAGGTGCGCGAGCCGCGCAAGCGTGAGGCGCTCAGCGAGAGCCCGACCGACGAGGTGCAGGGCGTCAAGGGCTCGACCCGCCTGGAGGCCAAGAAGCAGCGCCGCCGCGAGGGGCGCGAGCAGGGCCGTCGGCGGGTGCCGATCATCACCGAGTCGGAGTTCCTGGCCCGCCGCGAGGCGGTCGAGCGGGTGATGGTCGTCCGGCAGAACGGCGAGCGCACCCAGATCGGCGTGCTCGAGGACGACGTGCTCGTCGAGCACTACGTCAACAAGGAGCAGGCCACCTCGTACGTCGGCAACGTCTACCTGGGCAAGGTCCAGAACGTGCTGCCGTCGATGGAGGCCGCCTTCGTCGACATCGGCAAGGGCCGCAACGCGGTGCTGTACGCCGGCGAGGTCAACTTCGAGGCGGCGGGCTTCAGCGGCCCGCGCCGGATCGAGGCCGTGCTCAAGCCCGGCCAGTCGGTCCTGGTACAGGTCACCAAGGACCCGATCGGCCACAAGGGCGCCCGGCTGACCAGCCAGGTCTCGCTGCCCGGTCGGTACCTGGTCTACGTGCCCGAGGGCACCATGACCGGGATCAGCCGCAAGCTCCCGGACACCGAGCGGGCGCGGCTGAAGACCATCCTCAAGAAGATCGTGCCGGAGAACGCGGGCGTCATCGTGCGCACCGCCGCCGAGGGCGCGACCGAGGAGGACCTGACCCGCGACGTGACGCGGCTGCAGGCGCAGTGGGAAGAGATCAAGAAGAAGTCCAAGATGATCACGACCAGTTCGCCCTCGCTGCTGTACGGCGAGCCGGACATGACGGTTCGGGTCATCCGCGACATCTTCAACGAGGACTTCTCCAAGCTGATCGTCTCGGGCGACGAGGCGTGGGACGTCGTCCACGACTACGTCGGCCACGTGGCCCCCGACCTGGCCCCGCGGTTGTCGCGGTGGACCAGCGAGGTGGACGTCTTCGCGACGTACCGCATCGACGAGCAGCTGATGAAGGCGCTGGACCGCAAGGTCTGGCTGCCCAGCGGCGGCTCGCTGGTGATCGACCGCACCGAGGCGATGGTCGTGGTCGACGTCAACACCGGGAAGTTCACCGGTCAGGGCGGCAACCTCGAGGAGACCGTCACCCGCAACAACCTGGAGGCGGCCGAGGAGATCGTCCGCCAGCTCCGGTTGCGCGACCTCGGCGGGATCATCGTCGTCGACTTCATCGACATGGTCCTGGAGGGCAACCGCGACCTCGTGCTGCGGCGCCTGATGGAGTGCCTGGGCCGGGACCGGACCAAGCACCAGGTCGCCGAGGTGACCTCGCTCGGCCTGGTCCAGATGACCCGCAAGCGGGTCGGCCAGGGTCTGCTCGAGGCCTTCTCGGAGAACTGCGAGCGGTGCAACGGGCGCGGCGTGATCGTGCACATGGACGCGCCGGAGACCAAGGGGCACGGCAACAGCGGCCACAGCCACGGCGGCAACGGCAACGGTGCCTCCGCCGGTTCCGGGCGGCGCAAGCGCAACAAGGGCGGCAACGCCGACAAGAACGGCAGCGGTCCGATCACCGAGATCGTCGACACCGACGAGTCGATCGACCTGGACGGCCCGGAACTCGACGACGTCGCGGTGGACACCGTGCTGCCCGAGGTCGCCGCACTCGGCTCGGTCGAGCCGGTCGAGGTCGCCGAGGCGATCGAGGCCGTGGAGACCGCCGAAGCCGCCGAGGTTGTCGTCGAGCCGGAGCCGGCCCCGCCGGTCGAGGCCGAGCCGACCACCGAGGTCGAGGCCGAGGCGCCGGTGATCGAGGCCAAGCCGGTCGAGGTCGACGTGGTGGAGGCGGCCGAGGCCGTCGAGGAGGCCGAGGAGGCCCCCGCGCCGGCCAAGCGGGTGCGCAAGACCGCCGCCAAGAAGACGGTCGCCAAGAAGGCCGCGGCCAAGACCGCGCCGGCGAAGAAGACCGCCGCCGCGAAGACGCCTCGGAAGTCGGCCAAGAAGGTCGCCGCCGAGGCCGCGGCGAGCGAGGCGCCGGCCGAACAGCCGGTCGCCGAGCCGACGCCGGAGCCGGCCGCGAAGGCGACCAGGGCCACGAAGGCCGCGGCCAAGGCCAAGGCGCAGGCCGCCGAGGCCCCCGCCGAGGTCGAGCCGGCCAAGCCCGCCAAGGCCGCCGCCAAGCCGCGCAAGACGTCGCGGCGGGCGACCCGGCCCGCCGGTCCGCCGGAGGGTGCCGTGGACGGCGCCGAACCGGTTTCGGCGGCGAGCGGAAGCTGAGTCACGACGGGTCCGCCCCGGGGTCCAACCCCGGGACGGACCCGTTTGGCCTTCGCCCCCGGGCATCCTGTAACCTTTGCCCTTGGTGTGCTTAGGCACAGGCTCCTGAGCAACCACCCTCCGGATCGCAAGCTTCGGAGGAGGCCCCCGATTTCTGTTCGGTGTGGCTGGCTTCAGGGGCTCGGACCCTGCAGAGAGAGAGATCCACGGTGTACGCGATCGTTCGCGCCGGTGGCAGGCAGCACAAGGTTGCCGTCGGTGACGTCGTCCAGGTCGACCGCATTCGCGGTGCGGCGGGCACGGCAGTTGAGCTTCAGGCCATCCTCGTCGTAGACGGTGAAGCCGTGACGAGTGACCCGTGGGTCCTCGCGGGTGTGAAGGTGACGGCCGAGGTCGTCGATCACACCAAGGGCAAGAAGATCGACATTCTGAAGTACAAGAACAAGACCGGTTACCGCAAGCGCATGGGTCACCGCCAGCAGCACACCCAGCTTAAGATCACCGGCATCAACTCCGGGAAGTAGGGAGAAGCGACATGGCACACAAGAAGGGTGCATCTTCCACCCGGAACGGCCGTGACTCGAACGCTCAGCGCCTCGGCGTCAAGCGCTTCGGCGGCCAGGTCGTCAACGCCGGCGAGATCATCGTCCGCCAGCGTGGTACGCACTTCCACCCCGGCACCAACGTCGGTCGCGGTGGCGACGACACGCTGTTCGCGCTGTCGGCCGGCGCCGTGCAGTTCGGTACCGCGCGCGGTCGTCGCGTCGTGAACATCGTCCCGGCGGAATAATCACGCCGCGGCATTCGCTTTGACACCCGAGGGCGGACCCCATGCGGTCCGCCCTCGGTTGTTTGTCCACAGTGTTTCGCTCCCCGCTCGGGGAGCCGAGGAGGAATCCACGTGACGACCTTCGTCGACCGCGTCGTGCTGCATGTCGCGGCGGGTAACGGGGGCCACGGCGTGGCCTCCGTCCACCGGGAGAAGTTCAAGCCGCTCGGCGGCCCCGACGGTGGGAACGGCGGGCGGGGCGGCGATGTCACGCTGGTCGTGGACGCCAACACCACCACACTGCTCGAGTACCACCACCACCCGCACCGCAAGGCCACCAACGGCAAGCCCGGCGCCGGCGCCAACCGCACCGGTCCCAACGGCGCCGACGTGATCCTGCCCGTGCCGGACGGCACCGTGGTCAAGCGACTGCTCCCCAACGGCGACGAGGAATTCGTCGAGGACCTGGTCGGCAACGGCGCCAGCTACGTGATCGCCCAGGGCGGTCGCGGCGGCCTGGGCAACGCGGCTCTGGCCTCTCCGCGCCGCAAGGCCCCCGGCTTCGCGCTGCTCGGCGAGCCCGGCGAGGCCGGCGACTTCGTCCTGGAACTCAAGACCGTCGCGGACGTCGCGCTCGTGGGTTACCCGAGCGCCGGCAAGTCCTCGCTGATCGCCACGCTCAGCGCCGCACGCCCCAAGATCGCCGACTACCCGTTCACCACCCTGGTGCCGAACCTGGGCGTGGTCACCGCCGGCGACGTGGTCTACACCGTCGCCGACGTGCCCGGGCTGATCCCCGGCGCGAGCGAGGGCAAGGGACTGGGCCTGGAGTTCCTGCGGCACGTCGAGCGCTGCAAGGCGCTCGTCCACGTGCTGGACTGCGCGACGCTGGAGCCCGGCCGCGACCCGATCAGCGACCTCGACACGATCGAGGCCGAGCTGAAGGCGTACGGCGGCTTGGAGGACCGGCCGCGGATGGTCGCGCTGAACAAGATCGACGTGCCCGACGGCAACGACCTCGCAGACATGGTCAAGGCCGAGCTGGAGGGGCGCGGGCTCCAGGTGTTCGCGGTCTCCGCGGTCAGCCGGGCGGGCCTGCGCGAGTTGTCCTTCGCGATGGCCGCGCAGGTGCAGGGCGCGCGCGACGCCGCGCCGGCGCCGGAGGCCACCCGGATCGTGCTGCGGCCGACCGCGGTCGACGACAGCGGCTTCACCGTCACGCGGCGCGACGAGGCCTTCATCGTGCGCGGGGCCAAGCCCGAACGCTGGGTGCGCCAGACCGACTTCAGCAACGACGAGGCGGTGGGCTACCTCGCCGACCGGCTCGCCCGACTCGGCGTCGAGGAGGCGCTGTGGTCGGCCGGGGCCGTCCCCGGTGCCGAGGTCGTCATCGGCGACGACGTCACCGGCGTGGTCTTCGACTGGGAGCCCACCGTGGCGGCCGGCGCGGAGATGCTGGGCCGACGCGGCGAGGACCACCGCCTGCAGACCCACCGCCCGGCGGTGGACCGGCGCCGCGAGCGCGAGGCGATCGAGACGCAGTACGAGGAGTTCGACCCGTTCTCGGACTCGTGACCGGCGGGCGCTCCTCGGATGATGGTGATTCCTGAAGATTCCGGGTGATTCCGGATGCTTTCGAACGGGGAAGGCAGGGCCTGAAGTGCTCACTGGGGCCGGCGCGGCGCGCGAGGACGTGACCTCCGCGCGCCGCATCGTGGTCAAGGTCGGTTCGTCTTCGTTGACGACCGCCCAGGGGGGCCTGGACGCGGATCGCGTCGACGCCCTCGTGGACGTGATAGCGGCCAAGCGGGCCGAGGGGGTCCAGGTCGTCCTGGTCTCCTCCGGCGCGATCGCCGCCGGGTTGGCCCCGCTCGGACTGGCCCGCCGACCACGCGACCTGGCCACCCAGCAGGCCGCCGCGAGCGTGGGACAGGGACTGCTGGTGGCCCGCTACACCGCGTCGTTCGCGCGCTACGGCCTGCGGGTGGGCCAGGTGTTGCTGACCGTCGACGACGTCACCCGGCGCGCGCACTACCGCAACGCCTACAACACGCTGGACAAGCTGCTGGCGATGGGCGCGGTGCCGGTGGTCAACGAGAACGACACGGTGGCCACCGAGGAGATCCGGTTCGGCGACAACGACCGACTCGCCGCGCTGGTCGCCCACGTCGTGCACGCCGATCTGCTCGTGCTGCTCTCCGACGTGGACGGGCTCTACGACGGCGACCCGGCCAAGTCGACCTCCTCGCGGGTTCCGTTCGTGCACGGCCCCGAGGATCTCGAGGGCATCGAGATCGGCAAGGCCGGCAAGGCCGGCGTGGGCACCGGCGGCATGGTGACCAAGGTCGAGGCGGCGGGTATCGCGACCTCGGCGGGCATCCCCGTGGTGCTCACCGCGGCCCGTTTCGCATCCGACGCGCTGGCCGGCAAGGACACCGGAACGCTCTTCCACCGCACCGGAGTTCGCACCGCCGACCGACTGCTGTGGCTGGCCCACGCGAGCACCGCGCGCGGTCGCCTCACCCTCGACCCCGGTGCGGTGCGGGCCGTCGTCGAGCGGCGCAGCTCGCTGCTGCCTGCCGGGATCACCGGTGTCCAGGGCGGTTTCGTCGCCGGCGATCCGGTGGACCTGGTTGACGAAAACGGTCACATCGTGGCCCGCGGACTGGTCAACTTTGATGCGAAGGAACTGCCGGGCCTGTTCGGGCGATCGACCCGAGAGTTGGCCCGGGAGTTGGGTCCGGCCTACGAGCGCGAGGTCGTCCACCGCGACGATCTGGTGCTGCTGCGCCGCTGAGCGACGACCACGGAAGATCAGCAGCTCGCCGACGGGAGGCCGGCCGTGCCGGAGCGTGGGGACCGCCCCTGGGGACAGCCCAACACGAGGGCGGAGGCCGACGACGGCGCGGGCCGCATGTGGCACATCACGCTCACCCTCGCCGGCAAGCCGGGTGATCCCGAGGACGTGCGGCGGGCGCTGGAACGGCTCGCCCACGAGCACCCGTTCCTGCTCGCCGGACGCTACGCGGCCGACCACGCGGAGGTGCGGTACTGGGAGGAGGCGCCCAACCTGCACGACGCGGCGGCGATCGCGATGCGGCTGTGGGGCGAGCATCGACAGAGCGCGGGGCTGCCGCCCTGGGAGCTGATCGGCCTGGAGGTGGTGGACCGCCCGACGTACCAGACGCGGGCCGGCGCGCCGGCTCCGCTGCCGGTGCAACCGGGCCGGGTGCAGCCCTTCTAGCGCCGACACCGGCCGCGTTCGGCCTGCGCCCGGCGGTGGGACCGGGTCTTGTCGCGGGCCGATTGCGGGCCGTTGCGGGCCGCGTGTCGGCGTGGGTGTCGGCGAATAATGCGTGGCCCGAAAAACTCTCGCGCGTTAGCGTCGCGGGACAATGCGTACGTTTCCCGTCGCCGACCCCGGCGATCCCGATATCCGGTCGGCGGGCCGATTCCTGATCTGGCTCGCCGCACGTTGTCGCCGGACGATCACCATGGGCATCCTGTGGGCGTCGGTGTGGATGGTCGCGCAGGCGCTGATGCCCGCCGCGGTCGGCCGTGCGATCGACGCGATCGAGGAGCGCGACGAGCGGGGACTGCTCGGGTGGTCCGGCGCGCTGCTGGGCATCGCGGTCCTGATCGGCTTCACCGGGATCATGCGCCACCGCAACGCGGTCGCCAACTTCCTGGACGGCGCGTTTCGCACGATCCAACTGGTGACCCGGCACGCGTCCCGGCTCGGTGCCGCGCTCCAACGCCGGATCGCCTCCGGCGAGGTGGTCGGCGTGGGCACCTCGGACGTGGACGCGATCGGCTCGATGCTGGACATCACCGCCCGCGGCTGCGCGTCGGTCGTCACGCTCGGCGTGGTCGCGGTGGTGCTGCTGAACATGTCGGTGCCGCTGGGCCTGCTCGTGCTGATCGGCGTGCCGCTGCTGATGGGCCTGGTCTCGCTGCTGCTGCGTCCGCTGCACCGACGCCAGAACGACTACCGCGAGTTGCAGACCGGCCTGGCCGATCGGGCCGTGGACATCGCCTCCGGCCTGCGGGTGCTGCGCGGGATCGGCGGCGAGCGCACCTTCGGTGCCCGCTACCGGCGCGAGTCGCAACAGCTGCGGGTGGCCGGCGTGCGTACCGCCCGGGTCGAATCCCTGCTGGAGGCGGCGCAGTTCCTGGTGCCCGGCTTCTTCGTCGCGTTCGGCACCTGGCTGGCCGCCCGGTTCGCGCTGGACGGGCGACTGACGGTCGGTCAGATGGTGTCCTTCTACGGCTACGCGGCGTTCCTGACCGTGCCGCTCTCCACCCTCACCGAGGCCGCCGACCGGATCGTGCGCGGCCACGTCGCGGCCCGGCGGGTCACTCGCGTGCTGGCCCTGGAACCGGGCGTGAACGACGCCGCCGAACCCGCCGCGTGGCCGCCACCCGGCGACCTGGTGGACCGGCGCTCGGGCCTGGTGGTCCGGCCCGGCACGCTGCTGGGCATCGCCTGCGAGGACCCGCAGGACGCGCCCGCGCTCGCCGATCGGCTCGGCCGCTACGAGGACGCCGACGTGCTCTACGGCAACGTGCCGCTGGCCGACCTCGCGCTCGCCGACGTGCGTGCGCGGATCCTGGTCGCGCACCACGACGCGGGCCTGTTCTCCGGGCCGCTGCGCCGCGAACTGACGCCGGGCGACGGCGAAACGGGTGATCTGGCGGCGGCGGTGCGGGTGGCCTGCGCCGAGGACGTGATCGACGCGCTGGATGAGGGGTTGGACACCGAGATCGCGGCGCGAGGAAGGGAGTTCTCCGGCGGCCAGGTGCAACGGCTGCGTTTGGTAAGGGCGTTGGTCGCAGATCCGCAGACGCTGGTGTTGATCGAGCCGACCAGCGCGGTGGACGCGCACACCGAGGCGCGGATCGCGGACCGGCTCGCCGCCCATCGCCGCGGTCGCACCACGGTGGTCGCGACCACCAGCCCGCTCGTCCTGGACACGCTGGACGAGGTCGCCTACATCGAGGACGGGAAGGTCATCGCGGTCGGTCCGCATCGTGAACTGCTGGCCGGCGAACCGAGGTACGCCGCACTGGTCACCCGGGTCGACGACGAAGAGTTGGAGGACGCGTGAGCGCGCGGGAACTGCTGCCGATCGCGCCGGCCGCCGAGGTGGGCCGGCACGCGGTGCGGCTGCTGCGCGAGCGGCGTCGGGATCTGATCCTGACCGTGCTGTTCTACGCGCTCGCCGCGGTGGCCGGTCTGGTCGCGCCCCGGCTGCTCGGGGTCTTGATCGAGAAGGTCCGCGCGGACAGCCCGACCCGCACGATCGACCTGTTGGGCCTGGGTATAGCGGGCGCGCTGTTGCTCCAGGCCCTGATCGTGCGGCAGGCCGCGGTGGCCGCGGCGCGGCTCGGCGAGGGGCTGCTCGCGCAGGTCCGCGAGGAGTTCGTGGACCGGATCCTGGACCTGCCGCTGTCCACCGTCGAGCGGGCCGGCTCCGGTGACCTGCTCGGGCGGGCCAACCGGGACGTGGCCGCGATGTCGCGGTCCGCGCGGCGGGCGGTGCCGTCGGTGCTGGTCGCGGTGGTGACGATCGTGCTGACCCTGGTGGGGTTGTTGCTGCTCAACCCGCTGCTGGTGCTGCCGCTGCTGATCACGGTGCCGCTGCTGATCCCGGTCACGTACTGGTACCTGCGCCGCGCGCCGGCCGGCTACCTGCGCGAGAACGCGGCGTGGGCGCAGGTGACCGACTCGCTCGCGGAGACGGTCGAGGGTGCGCGCACGGTCGAGGCGCTGCGGCTGGCCGACCGGCGCCGGCGGCGTGGTGACGAGGACGTCGCGCAGGCGTACGCGGCCGAGCGGTACACGCTGTGGTTGCGCACGATCTGGTTCCCGGCGGTCGACTTCGGCTACGTGTTGCCGGTGGTGGCCACCACGGCCTTCGGCGGCTGGGCGTACCTGCACGGGTGGGCCTCGCTCGGCGAGGTGGCGACCGCGGTGTTGTACGTGCAACTGATCATCGGCCCGATGGACGAGTTGCTGAACTGGCTGGACGAGGTGCAGATCTCGGCGGCCTCGCTGGCCCGGCTGCTGGGTGTGGCGGACGTGCCTTCGGATCGCGAACCCACCGACACGAAGCCGGTGGACGAGACGCTGACCGCGCGCGACGTGCGGTTCGCGTACTCGGCGGGCCGTGAGGTGCTGCACGGGATCGACCTGACCATCGAGCCGGGCGAGCGGATCGCGGTGGTGGGGCCCAGCGGGGCCGGGAAATCCACGCTGGGGCGGTTGTTGGCCGGGGTCAACGCGCCGACCTCCGGCGACGTGCGGGTGGGCGGGGTGCCGCTGGTGGGCCTGCCGCTGGACGAACTGCGCGGCCGGGTCGCGTTGGTGACGCAGGAGCACCACGTCTTCCGGGGCACGTTGCGGGACAACCTGCTGTTGGCCCGGGAGACCGCCTCCGACGACGAGGTGGTGGCCGCGTTGCGTGCAGTCGACGCGGACTGGGTGGCGGGGTTGCCGGCCGGTGTGGACACCCAAGTCGGGCCGAAGGGGCACGAGTTGACCGCGCCGCAGGCGCAACAGTTGGCGCTGGCCCGGTTGGTGTTGGCCGATCCGCACACGTTGGTGCTGGATGAGGCGACCTCGCTGATCGATCCTCGGGCGGCGCGGCACCTGGAGCGGTCGTTGGGCGCGGTGATCTCGGGGCGGACGGTGATTGCCATCGCGCACCGGTTGTATACGGCGCATGACGCGGACCGGGTTGCGGTGGTGGAGGGCGGGCGGATCACGGAGCTGGGGAGTCACCGGGAGTTGATCGCGGCGGACGGTGCGTATGCTGCGCTTTGGCGGTCTTGGCATGGGTGAGCCGGTTTGGGTTGGCCTCAAGCGCCGGCCGGGCTGGTGTGCTCAAGCGCCGCACGGGCTGAGGTTGGCCTCAAGCGCCGGCCGGGCTGAGTGGCCTCAAGCGCCGGCCGGGCTGAGTGGCCTCAAGCGCCGGCCGGGCTGGTGTGCTCAAGCGCCGCACGGGCTGAGTGGCCTCGAGCGCCGGCCGGGCTGAGTGGCCTCAAACGCCGGCCGGGCTGGTGTGTTCATGCGCCGCACGGGCTGAGGTTGGCCTCAAGCGCCGCACGGGCTGAGTGGCCTCAAGCGCCGGCCGGGCTGGAGGGCTGGGAGGGTCAGGGGGTGGTGGTGGACAGGGTCGCGTGTTGTTCGCGGAGTTGGCGTTTGAGGATTTTGCCGCTTGGGTTTTTGGGGAGGGAATCGGCGATTACTACGTATTTGGGGACCTTGAAGCCTGCGAGGTGGGCTTTGCAGTGGTTGATTACCTGGTCTTGGGTGATTGCTTCGCCGGGGCGGGGGACTACTACGGCGGTTACGGCTTCGATCCAGTAGGGGTGCGGGACGCCGAAGACCGCGGCTTCGGCTACGGCGGGGTGGGTGTGGATGGTTTCTTCCACTTCGCGGCCCGCCACGTTTTCGCCGCCGGTCTTGACCATGTCCTTTTTGCGGTCGACGACCGTGAGGTAGCCCTCGTCGTCGAGTACACCGAGGTCGCCGCTGTGGAACCAGCCGCCGCGGAATGCTTCGGCGGTGAGCTCGGGGTCGTTCCAGTAGCCCAGCATGGTGTGCGGGCCCCGGTGCACGATCTCGCCGACCTCGCCGGGCGGCACCGGCCGGTCCTGCTCGTCGACCACGATGGTCTGCACGTTCAGCCCCGCGCGCCCGGCCGATCCGGCCTTCCGCTCCTGCTCGTCCGGGCCCAGGATGGTGGCGACCGGCGACATCTCGGTCTGGCCGTAGAAGTTGTACAGCCGCAACTCCGGTAGCCGACGCCGCAGTTCCGCCAGCACCTCGACCGGCATCGCGGCCGCGCCGTAGTAGCCCTTGCGCAGGCTGGACAGGTCGCGCGTGTCGAAGTCGGGGTGTCGCAACAGCGCGATCCACACGGTCGGCGGGCAGAACAGCTTGGTCACCCGCTCGCCTTCGACGGTGGCGAGCAGCGTGGCCGGATCCGGCGCGGGCAGAATGATCGAGGTCGCGCCGAGGTAGACGTCCGGGGTCAGGAAGCAGTGCAGTTGCGCGCAGTGGTAGAGCGGCAGCGCGTGGATCTCCACGTCGTCGGCGGCCATCCCGCCGTCGATGATCGCGGTCGCGTACTGCGCGATCAGATTGCGGCTGGTCATCACCGCGCCCTTGGGGCGGGACTCGGTGCCGGAGGTGTACATGATCTGCACCGGATCGTCGTCGTCCAGTTCGAGCTCCGGCACCGGGCCGCCCTCGGCGAGCAGTGCCGCGAACGGTTCCCAGCCCGGGGCCGCCGGGCCGAACACCACACGTAGCGCGTCGCGGCCGGCCAACGCCGCGTCGGCGGTGTCGGTCAGCTCGGGGCCGGCCAGGACGGCGGTCGCGCCCGCGTGCTCCAGGACGTAGCCGACCTCGGGCGCGGTGAGCATGAAGTTGACCGGGACCGAGATCGCGCCGAGCCGGGCCAGCGCGAAGTAGGCGACCGCGAAGCCGTGCGAGTTGCGGGCGAGCAGGACCACCCGGTCGCCCTTGCCGATGCCGCGCGCGGCGAGCGCGCCGGCGGCCTTCGAGACGGTGTCGTCGAGTTCGGCGTAGGTTTGGCGCAGCTCGCCCGCCACGATCGCGAGCCGATGCGGGAGGCGGGCGGCGGTGCGCGCGAGCAGGTCGGCGACGCCGTGCCGGCGGGCCTGTACAGCGGTCACGGATGGCTCCTTGCCTCTGTGCAGCACGTGAAGGCGTCATTGTGTCCGGCACGGCCGCCGGGCGGAAGCGTCTCGACCGCTGAAATCCTCGTGTTGATCATCGATGCGCCTAGGTAGGCTTGCCGGTATGACCAGCAGCGAAGCCTCCGCAGTCCTCGACACCGCCCGTCGCGCCCGGGAGGCCGCCGCCGTCCTCGCGCCACTGACCCGCCGGGCCAAGGACGACGCGCTGCTCGCGCTCGCCGACGCGCTCGTGGCCCGCTCGGCCGAGATCGTGGTCGCCAACACCGAGGACGTCGAGCGGGCCCGAGCCAACGGCACCGGTGAGGCGATGATCGACCGGTTGACCCTGACCGACGAGCGGATCGCCGCGATCGCCTCCGACGTACGCGACGTGGTCGGCCTGCCGGATCCGGTCGGCGAGGTGCTGCGCGGCTCGACCCTGCCCAACGGTCTCGAACTGCGCCAGGTGCGGGTGCCGCTCGGCGTGGTCGGGATCATCTACGAGGCCCGCCCCAACGTCACCGTGGACGGCGCCGCGCTGTGCCTGAAGTCGGGCAACGCGGTGCTCCTGCGCGGCTCCTCGTCCGCCTACCGGTCGAACACCGCGATCGTCGCGGTGATGCGTGACGCGATCGTCGCGGCCGGGCTGCCCGCCGACGCGATCCAGTTGGTGCCGGGCGAGACGCACGACTCGGTGAAGGAGCTGATGACCGCGCGCGGTCTGGTGGACGTGCTGATCCCGCGCGGCGGCGCCGGCCTGATCCGGACCGTGGTCGAGGGCTCCACCGTGCCGGTGATCGAGACCGGCGTGGGCAACTGCCACGTCTACGTCGACGCGCAGACGGACCTGGAGATGGCGGTGAACATCCTGGTCAACTCCAAGGCGCACCGGGTCAGCGTGTGCAACTCGGCCGAGACGCTGCTGGTGCACCGGGACGTGGCGGACGCGTTCGTGCCGCTCGCGCTGGCCGCCCTCAAGGACGCCGGCGTCACCGTGCACGGCGACGCCGCGGTGCAGGGGTACTCGGCCGACGTGGTGCCCGCCGTCGACGCCGACTGGGACACCGAATACCTGTCGTACGACATCGCCGCCGCCGTGGTGCCCTCGCTGCACGACGCGGTCGCGCACATCCGCCGGCACAGCTCCGGGCACACCGAGGCGATCGTCACCACGTCGCAGGCCGCGGCCCGCGAGTTCGTCAGCCTGGTCGACTCGACCGCGGTCATGGTCAACGCGTCGACCCGGTTCACCGACGGCGGCCAGTTCGGCTTCGGCGCGGAGATCGGCATCTCCACGCAGAAGCTGCACGCGCGCGGCCCGATGGGTCTGCCCGAGCTGACCAGCACGAAGTACGTGGTCACCGGCGACGGCCACGTGCGCTCCTGAGTGCTCGCCGGCGACGGCCACAGGCACTCCGAGTGCTCGGCGGCGACGGTCGTGTGCGCTTCCGAGTGCTCGCCGCGGCGACGGTCTGACACGCTTCCGATCCGGGATCGGCAGCCCGGGGCGACTTCGATCGTCCTCGGGCCGCCGACCGGTCCGATGATTCGGTATCCATCGGGGTGCCTGCGGTAATACTGTCTAGGAGTGCCCGAATCACCAGGGCCAGAGTTCCCGGACGGCCCAGATTTTCCCGAGTTCTCGGAGGACGAGCTCTCCTCCGTCGTCTTCGACGAGTCGTTCGTGCGCGCCGCCCGCGTACACGAGCCCTCGGCGAACGAGCGTGGTGCGGCGGTCGATCCTGCGCCGACACCCACACCGGCCGCGCCCGAGCGGACCGACAAGAAGGCCGAACAGGCCGAGCGTTCCGACTGGTTCGACGACGGGACGTATCCACCCGACGGCGAGGACCCGTGGCGGGCCCGCACCGTTTCCTCCTCCGACCCCGGCCCGATGTTGCCGCACGTGCCGACCTGGTTCGCGGGCGAGCCGTGGGCCCGGGCGCGGGGCGCACGCTGGCGGCGCGGCGTGGCCTGGGTGCTGGCCCTGCTGATGGGCGTCGGCGTGGTGGCGATGGCGGTGACCGCCGTCTACCGCAGCGGATCCTCACAGGGCCCCACCGCTCCCCGGCAGCCGTCGGTGGACTCGGGCCGGAGCGCGACGACGGACAACAACCCGGTGTTCGCGCCGCTGCCCGGACAGGACACGTCGCAGGTGCGGATCACCGTTCCGCCCGGTGACTCCGGCGCCGCGGACGGGTCCGCACCGGTTCCCTCGGTGCCCGCCGCGGCCCGTTCGGGACCCGGCTGAGCCCCGGTCGCAACCCCTTGTCCGGGTACGTATGCACCCGCTCGCGGGCGACCTAAGCTGGGAGTATGTCCGGACGGGGAGTGCCCCCCGAAGGCCCGAACCGGGGTGGGCCCGACGGCGAGGACGAGTTCAGCGCCGTCGTCTTCGATGCGACCTTCGTGCGCGCGGCGGGACTGCACGAGCCGTCGGCACGCGAGCGGATCCACGGGGGCAAGCGACCGCACCGGCAGCGCCGGGTGTTCGGCGTGCGGGTGCGCACGCTGCGCGGCGCTCTGGGTGCGTTACTCGTGTTGTCGGTGATCGGCGGCGCGAGCTTTCTGGGCGCCCGGCGGGCCGCCGTGCCCGGGCCGCGGTTGGAGATCGGTCCGGCGGTACTGCATCGGGTCGCGCTGCTGCCGCCGGTGGGTTACGCGCCGGGTCCGCTGCCCGCCGACCCGATGTCGGCCGGCCCGGCAGCGAGTTGGGCACAGGGCGCGGCCGGGATCGTGGTCGGTGAGCCCCGCGCGACGGCGCACTTCTCGGCCGCGCGGGTGGGTCAGGCCCTGAACCTGGTCCGCGAGTTCGTGGTGGGCACCCAGCTCGACCCGACCGTGCTCGCGGGCGGTCGGCCGTGGGCCGCGCTGCCGCTGCTGCGCGCCGAGCAGCGCGATCAGCTCGGCGCGGCGCTGATCGCCCCGCGCGACGACGACACGTTCGCGCCCACCGGGTGGATCACCCGATTCGATCCGACCGCGGTCAAGGTTCTGGACGCGCCGATACGGGTCAAGGGCACGCTCGCCGCCGCCGAACACGCGCGCGCGGATCTGGTGGTCACCGCCGACGTGGTGTTCGTCTACGCGGTGGCGCAGGTCGGCGGCCCGGGGTGGACCCGCTTCGTGCTGCACCGGGTGTGGGACTTCCACCTGAACTCGTCGATGTTGCGCGACGGCCTGCTCCAGGTGCGGCGGATCCTGACCGTGGCCGGCCCGCAGGGTTGCGACGTGGACGGTTCGCTGTGGTTCCGGCCCTCGTTCACCGGTCCGGCGCCGACCGACGCGCCGCCGGCGGCCGAGCAGGTGGATCCGTTCCGCTCGGCCTCCGCCGGCACATGTGCCCGGCTGCTCGGGCTGCCCTGACGGGTGGTCAGGCGCCGCCGCCACCACCACCACTGTTGTTCGTCGAGGCCGCGCCCGGTTCTTCGCGGCGGCCGGTGAACTTGTCGCGCAGCTTGCCGCCGGCGTCCGCCGCGCCGTCGGCGAGGTCGCGGAGCAGGCCGAACAACGGGTCGGTGGTGGTGCGTACCGACTCGCGGTAGGCGTTCGCCGAGGCCTTGGCCTCCTCGCGCACCGACGCGTTCGGGTCGTCCGCACGACGCGGGTACTCGCCCGCGAGGATTCGCGCGTACTCCTCGCCGTCCGCCCACTTGCGCAGCGCGGCCACCCGGACCACCGGGAACGGGTGCGAACGGCCCAGCAGGTTCATCAACTTGAGCACGCTGTCGCGCAGGTCGCCGGCGCCCTCGTACTCGGCGGCCTGCTCCAGGAACGCGTCCGTGCTCATCTCGTGCAACTGCGAGCCGCCGGCCACCTTCATCAGCGCGCGCATCGACACCTCGGGGTCCTGCCCGACCAGCAGACCCGCACGGTCGCAGGACAGTTCGGACTTTCGGAACCACTCCTGCAACGCGGTGATGATCGCGTGCACGCCCAGCGAGCCGAGCGGGATCCCGGACAGCGCCGAGGCGAACCGGGTCAGGATCAGCAACATCGTGCGGTACACCGCGTGCCCGGACAGGATGTGCCCGGTCTCGTGCCCGATCACGGTGCGCATCTCGTCGTCGTCGAGCAACTCGACCAGGCCCGAGGTGACCACGATGAACGGCTTGTCCATGCCGATCGCCATCGCGTTCGGCTGCGGGTCCTGGGTGATGTACAACTCGGGCACGGCGGGCAGGTCCAGGATGTACGCGGACTCGCGGACCATCTCGTGCAACCGGCGGAACTGCTGCTCGCCCGCGCGCACCGAGCCCGCGAGGAAGGCGAGCCGGATGGCCCGTTCGGACACCATGCCCGACATCTGCTTGAGTACCGTGTCGAACCCGCTCAGCCGGCGCATCGCCACCAGGGCGGTGCGGTCGGCGGGATGTTCGTACGCCCGGGAGGAGATTCCGGGGAATCGCCTGCGCCCCTCGAAGGTCTCGATCGTCTTGTCGTCCGGCATACCCAGCCCCCTAGCCTCGACCAATCTGCCCCCAGACTAGGCGCGTCCGCAGCCCCGGGCTGAGGGTCGTCCCCGGAACCTGGCCGCGCGACCCGCTCTCGGCGCCCGTACGATGTCGTGCGCACACGTCGGCAAAAACTACGCAAGGGCTGACCACGGATGACCTCGCACGCGACGACCGTCCTCACCACGCTGGCCAACGAAGGCGGCAAGCACGAAAACCTGAACCCGGTGGGTGCCGGCATCGGTGCGCTGGCCGTGCTCCTGGTCCTGCTGTTCGTGGTGACGCGGTTCAACAAGGACCGCTGAGCACCTGTCGTCGAATCCGGATCCCGGGATCCGGATCACCGATACCTCCCGTGATCGCCGGGCCGGCCGTTGCCGTCCCGGCGCTTTGCCGTGCGCGTTAAGGTGACGCCAGGTCAGGGGCGGCTGGGGGAGGACCCGATGCGCACATTCGCGATGGGCGAAAAGACGAGGCTGGACGATTCGGCCATCAGGGTGGAGTTCGACGTGTCGGGCGAGGGTCTGGCCGCGTACTGCTTCAGCCTGGGCACGGCGGACCTGGACGTGGTCTGTACGGCCCGGCCGGCGTCGCTGATCAGTGCGGTCGCGCTGGTGGCCGGGGGCACCGGGACGGCCGAGTTCCATGTGGACCTGTCCGCCGTGGACGACGCGGTGGACCGCCTGGTGTTCGCGGTCGGTGCGCAGGCGCCGGGGTTCGGCGACGGTTCGCTGCTTCGGCTGCTCGGCGCGGACGGCGAGATCGGACGCTTCGTGCTGCCGGTCGCGGAGCTGACCCGCGAACGTGCGCTGATCCTGGCCGAGGTCTACCGGCGGGACGGCTGGCGATTCGGCGCGGTGGGCCAGGGCTACGAGGCGGGCGTGGACCAACTCGTGCGCGATCTGGGCGCGGATCCCGAACAGACGCTGATCGTGGCCGCGGTGATGGCGCACGAGGACGCGGTGGAGTCGGTGGAGCCGGTGACGGACGCGGCGGTACACCCGCCCGCCGGCGGCGCGACGCCCGAGGAGCGGAAGCCCGAGGACGCGAAGCCCGAGGACGCGAAGCCCGAGGACGCGAAGCCCGAGGACACGAAGCCCGAGGACACGAAGCCCGAGGACACGAAGCCCGCCGACGCGAAGCCCGCCGACGCTCCGTCCGAGGACGTGCGCCCCGATGACGTGCGCCCCGACGACGCGCCGCCCGGCGACGCCACGGCGGCGGCAGCGGAACCGGAGCCGGTCGCGTCCATCGCTGCCGAGCCGGTGGCCGAAGTGGCAGCCGAAGCGGTGACCGAATCGGCCGACGAACCGGCCGCGCCCTCCCCGGCGGAGCACGAACCGGCCCCCGCCGAGCCGTTGCCGGCGCCCGCCACCGGCGAGACCCCACCCGCCGGCGTCTACGAGGGACGCGGCGACAAGGTCCTGTCGATCACCCGCCCGGTCGAGGCCGGCCCCTTCCTGGTCGAACTCGAGGGACGCGGCACCGACAACTTCGTGGTGTGGACGCTGGACGCCGACCTGGAGACGGACAAACTGCTGGCCAACGCGATCGGCGCCTACCGCGGCCGGGCGTTGGTGGACGAACGCAGCAGCCGCACCTCGCGCCTGAAGATCGAGGCCGACGGCGCGTGGACCGTGCGGCTGTTCGGCCCGGAGGCGGCCCGGCCGCTGACCGAGAGGCTGACCGGCACCGGCCCGGAGACGGTGCGCTGGGCCGGCCCGCGCACGGTGCTCGTGATGACGCATCGGGGTACCGGAAACTTCATCGTCGGCACCTTCGCCGACCACGGCGGCGACGAGTCCTATCTCGGCACCCTGGCCAACGCGATCGGCGACTACGAGGGCGAGTCGATCCTGCCCAAGGGTCCCTGCCTGATCGAACTCGAGGCCGACGGCGACTGGACGCTGACCCCGGTCCTCGACTGAACGCCCCTCCACGACACGCCTAGCCCCCGGCCCCGCACCAGCCCACCACCCCAACGCCCGAAAGCCCGGGCCGCCCGCCTCCGATACCGGAGACGGGCGACCCGCGGCGCGTGGTGGCGGACGGGTGGGTCCGAATGGCGTACCGACACGCCACCATTCGGGGGGTATTAAAGCGATAAGAACGGTTTGCTTGATCTGCTGAGCCCGTGAACCACATGCTGCGTCGTCGCGGACTCTGGGCCGTCGCGCTCGCGCTGGTCGCCTCCGTCGTCGGGTGTGGAGGCGGCAGCTCGGGCCCACCGGTGCTCAACTGGTACGTGCCGCCGGACAACGGGGCCTACCAAAAGCTCGCCGACCGGTGCAGCCAGGCGTCGGGCGGTGCCTACCGGGTCAAGGTCTCGGTGTTGCCCACCGACGCGTCCGGGCAGCGCGAGCAGTTGGTCCGGCGGCTGGCCGCCAAGGACTCCTCGATCGACGTGATGGCGCTCGACCCGGTCTTCGTACCGGAGTTCGCCGAGGCGGGCTTCCTGCGCCCGTTCGACCCGGCCGAGGCCGCCGCGCTCACCGAGGGCATGCTCAGCAGCGCGGTGGAGTCCTCGGTCTGGCGCGCTCGCCTGGTCGCCGCCCCGTTCCGGGCGAACACCCAACTCCTGTGGTACCGCAAGTCGGTCGCCGCGGCAGCCGGGCTCGACCTGAGCCGCCCGGTGAGCTGGGACGAGGTGATCACCGCCGCGGAGAAGACGCGCAAGACGGTCTCGGTGCCCGCCAAGCGCTACGAGGGCATCACGGTCTGGGTCAACGGCCTGGTCACCGGCGCCGGCGGCGCGATCGTGCGCGACGTGGAGAAGGGCGTCGACCTCAAACCCACGCTCCAGGAGGGCGGTTCGGGCAAACGCGCCGCCGAGGTCATGCGCCGGCTGGGCCGCTCCCCCGCCGCCCCGGCCAACCTGGCCACCTCGATCGAGGACGACACCAGGACCACGTTCCAATCCGGCTCGGGCGGCTTCATGGTCAACTGGACGTACGCGCGCGGCGCCGCGGCCGAGGCGGTCGACGACGGCCAACTCTCGCGCGAGGTGCTCGACGACTACGGCTGGGCGCGCTACCCGCAGACCGACGCCGGCAAGGCGTCCAAGCCGCCGTTCGGCGGAATCGCCCTGGGGGTCAGCAAGTACGGCAAGCACAGCGCGGCGGCGGTGAGCGCGGTGCGCTGCGCGGGCACGCTGGAGAACCAGATCACCTACATGCTGGAGTCGAAGGAGACCACGGCCAAGGCCGCCGCCTACGACGACCCGCGCGTGCGCGAGGCGTTGCCGATGGCCGACCTGATCAGGGAGTCGCTGGACCAGGCCGGCCCGCGCCCGCGCACCCCGTACTACAACGACGTGTCCGCGTCCGTACAGCGGATGTACCACCCGCCCGCGGACGTCGACCCGAACACCGCCCCGCGCAGAACCGACGACCTGATCACCGGGGTCCTGCACGACCGGGTGCTGCTGTGAGCACGGTATCCACGGCCGGCACCGCGCCCCGGCACAAGAAGCCCCGGAAACAGCGAGATCACGCCCAGCGCATGCGGCGCACCGGGTGGATGCTCTCCGCGCCCGCCGTGTTGATCATGATCCTGGTCGCGATCGCGCCGCTGCTCGACGCCGGTTGGCTCTCGCTCTTCCACAAGCGGCTGACCACCCCGGAGGCGAACTCGTTCGCGGGCCTGTCGAACTACTGGGTCGTGCTCAAGGACCCGCTGTGGTGGACCGACGTGTGGACCACGCTGGCGCTGACCGTGGTGACCGTCTCGGTCGAGTTCGTGATCGGCTTCGGGCTCGCCCAGTTGATGCAGCGCGCGCTCCACCTGCGCCGCACGCTGCGCACCATCGTGCTCGTCCCGTACGGCATCGTCACCGTCGTCTCCGCCTACGCCTGGCGCTACGCGTTCGACCCCTCGACCGGGTTCGTCAACGACTGGTTCGGCACCGACATCGCGTGGTTCGACCACCGCTGGACCGCGCTGTTCGTGATCGCCCTCTCGGAGATCTGGAAGACCACGCCGTTCATGTCGCTGCTGCTGCTCGGCGGCCTCATCCAGGTCTCCTCGGACGTGCACGAGGCGGCGCGCGTGGACGGCGCGGGACCGTGGCAGCGGCTCACCCGGGTCACCCTGCCGATCATGAAGCAGGCGATCCTGGTCGCGCTGCTGTTCCGCACGATGGACGCGTTTCGGATCTTCGACTCCGTGTTCGTGATGACCGGCGGTGCCAACGACACCGAGACGGTGTCCTTCCTGGCTTATCGGCAATTGGTCAGCCGCACCGCGCTGGGCCTGGGCTCGGCGATCTCGGTACTGCTGTTCGCCTGCGTCCTGCTGATCGCGTTCATGTTCATCAAGCTCTTCCGTACCGACGTGAGCAAGCTCGGGAGCCCCGCGTGAGTCAGCCCAGTCCGGCCCGCGAGGGCGCCCGTGTCCTGGTCACCGTCCTGGTGATCGCGATCACCGTGCTGCCGCTGGCCTGGATGGTGTCCCTGTCGTTCAAGGGCGGCGACGACATCAACAACGCGAAGTTCCTGCCCACCACCTGGAGTTGGGAGAACTACCGGACCGTCTTCAAGAACGACCTGTTCACCGACGCGCTGCGCAACTCGATCGGCATCTCGCTGATCGCCACGGTGATCGCGGTCGCGTGCGCGACCGGCACCGCGTATGCGATCGTGCGGATGGAGTTCCCGGGCAAACGGCTGATCCTGCTCGGCGCGCTGGCGATCGCGATGTTCCCGACCATCGCGGTGGTCGGGCCGCTGTTCGACATGTGGCGCCGCATCGGCCTGTTCGACACCTGGATCGGGCTGATCCTGCCGTATCTCTCCTTCACGATGCCGCTCTCGATCTGGACGCTGACCTCGTTCTTCAAGCAGATTCCGTGGGCCCTGGAGGACGCCGCGCGGATCGACGGCGCGTCCGCGTGGCAGGCGTTTCGCTACGTGATCGCGCCGATGGCGGTGCCCGCCGTGGTGACCACCGCGATCCTGGTGTTCTTCTTCGCCTGGAACGACTTCGTCTTCTCCGTGTCGCTGACCTCGACCAACAGCTCCCGTACGGTGCCCGCCGCGCTGGCCTTCTTCACCGGCGCGTCGCAGTTCCAGCAGCCCACCGCCGCGATCGCCGCGGCGTCGGTCGTGGTGAGCATTCCGGTCGTCGTTCTCGTGCTGGTCTTCCAGCGGCGCATCGTCGCGGGCATCACCTCGGGCGCGGTCAAGGAGTAGGGACCGATAGATTCTCGCGCCATGAGCGAGCGGAACAGACGTGTCGGTGTCATGGGCGGCACCTTCGATCCCATCCATCACGGGCACCTCGTCGCCGCGAGCGAGGTCGCGGGCCAGTTCGGGCTCGACGAGGTGGTGTTCGTGCCGACCGGTCGGCCGTGGCAGAAGTTCGCGCAGGACGTGTCCTCGCCCGAGGACCGCTACCTGATGACGGTGATCGCCACCGCGTCCAACCCGACCTTCTCGGTCAGCCGGGTGGACATCGACCGCGAGGGCGAGACGTACACCCTCGACACCCTGCGCGACCTGCGCGAGTCCTCTCCCGAGGGGACCGAGATATTCTTCATCACCGGCGCCGACGCGCTGTCCCAGATCTTCTCCTGGCACAACGCGCACGAGATGTTCGAGCTCGCGCATTTCGTGGGTTGCACCCGTCCGGGGCACACTCTGTCCGACCCGGGTTTCCCGGACGGGGGCGTGAGCCTGGTCGAGGTCCCCGCGCTGGCCATCTCGTCGACCGACATCCGTGCAAGGGTGGCCGGGGGTGATCCGGTCTGGTACCTGGTGCCGGACGGGGTCGTCCAATACATCAGCAAGCGGCGGCTGTACCGGGGAGCTTCGTGAGCAACGACGACCGGCGCGAGTGGGAGCCTTACGGCACCGAGCAAGGGGACGGCGGACAGGCGCAGGAGCCGTACGGCACCGAACGAGGCGACGGCGGACAGGTCCAGGGGCAACAGCCGGGATACGGCTCGTACGCGCCCGACGGCGGCTTCACGGGATACGACCCGCAGCCGCCGGCGGCGCCGGGGTCGGGTCCGCAGGGGCTGGAGCCGGTGTACTTCGCTCCACAACAGCAGTACCCGTACGACCCGAACGCCTACGACCCGAACGCGTATCCGCCCGGGACCTACGCACCGGGCGGCTACGAGTCGACCGGCTACGAGCCGAGCGCGTACGACCCGGGCACCGGCGCGGGGACGTACGACCCGAACGGCTACGGCACCGGCGGCGCGGGCCAGGGCGGCTACGACCCCAACGCCTACGACCCCAACGCGTACGACCCCAACGGCTACGACCCGACGGGTCGACCGGCCGAGGCATATCCGCCGCAGGGCGGTCGGGGCGGGTTCGCCGACCCGCAGCAGGGCTACTACGAACAGCAGCAGCCCACGGCGTACTACGAGCAGCCCGCCGCACCTCCCGCGCCGCCTGTGGTGCCCGGTAGCCGACCCGAGCCCGCGCCCGGTCCCGCCGCGCCGCTGCCGTCGGCCGGAACGGACCCGGCCTCGACCGGGATCGCGGCGGGCTCGATCCCGGTGCGCCCGGCCCGGCCGGCCCGCTCGCGGTCGGAGGCGACCGGCGCGGCCACGGCTTCGCCGTCGCCCACGCCCTCGTCCTCGGCCTCGACTTCGGCCGAACGCGGGTCCGGGTCCGGCCGGTCCGCGGCCTCCACCGACGACGGCCGGGTGCCGCCGCCCAGGACGCGCAAGCCGGGTCCAGGCCGACCGGGCCGACCCGGTTACGGCTCGGACGAGTTCGCGTTCGTCGACGACGAGAGCGAGCAGGCCGAGGACGTCATCGACTGGCTGTCCTTCGCCGAGACCCGCTCCGAGCGCCGGGACGAGAAGCGTCGGGCGATCCGGCAGCGGCTGATCGCGCTCGCGGTGGTGCTCGCGGTGGCCCTGCTCGGGGTCGGCGGGTACTTCGCGTGGGACACCTGGATGCGCGACGAGAAGTCGGTCGCGGCCCCGGGCAAGAACGGCGGCGTGCTGGTGCAACTGCGCGCCAAGGACGGCAAGGCCGCCGCCAACGTGCTGCTCACGGTCGACCCGGCGAAGAACACCGCCTCCATGGTCAGCGTGTCCTCGGTCACCATCGTCAACTCCGACAACAGCTCCTTCCCGCTCGGTCAGCTGATGGCGGACGAGGGCCCGGGCGCGTCCCGGGACGCGCTGTCCGACCTGCTCGGCGTCAGGCTGGACGGCTCGTGGGTGATCTCGGAGCCGGTCCTGCAGGGCCTGGTCGACCTGGCCGGCGGCATCCAACTCAACGCCGATGTCGAGGTCAAGGGCCCGGACGGCAAGGTGCTGGTCGGACAGGGCCGCAATCCCGCGAACGGCGTCGCGGCGCTGGCCTTCGCCGGCTACAAGCAGCCCAACGAGGCGCCCGCGGTGGTCGGCGATCGGTTCGGCCGGGTCCTCCAGGGCCTGCTGACCGCGTTCCCGACCCAGCCGGACGCGGTCCTGTCGCTGCTGGCCAACATGGCCAACGTGCCCGACCCCTCGTTGCCGGACGACAAGCTCAGCGTCCTGCTCGCCAACCTGGCCAAGGCCACCCAGGCGAAGCAGATGCAGGTCCGGGCCCTCCCGGTCTCCGCGGACGGCATCCTGGACACCGCCGCGGCGCTGCCCATCGTGCGCGAGCTGCTCGGCGGCACGGTGCGCCAGGGCAAGGTCGAGGCGGGCCCGGCCCGGGTCATGGTGGAGGACGCGAGCGGCAAGCCCGCCTCCGGTCCGGACGCGCAGGCGCGGCTGCTCAACGCGGGCGTCACGTACGTTCCGGGCGGTGCCTCGGCCAAGCGCACGCAGCCGACGTCGACCGTGCAGTACGCCGACGACGCCCGAAAGGCGGACGCGGAACAGGTGGCGCTGACCCTGGCCCTGCCGGCGACGGCGGTGAAGAAGGCCACCGGCGAGATGCTCGCCGACGTGGTGGTCACGCTCGGCCAGGACTACAACCCGGACAAGCCGTAGCCGTCGCCGCGGTCGTTCCCGATTCCCGGTTCGGGGACGACCGCGGCGTGCCCGGGCGGGTGACCGCCGTGGGATCCGCGAAATAACGGGTGGCCGTCCGAGGCCCCGCGTGTGAGACCCTGAACGGTAATCCCCTTGTCGTCCGCAGGAAGCGAATCGTGACCGCAACCCCCCACGCCCTGGAGCTCGCCACCGCGGCTGCCGTGGCATGTGCAGAGAAGCTCGCCACCGACGTCGTCGCCTACGACGTGAGCGAGGTCGTCACGATCACCGACGTGTTCGTGCTCGCCTCCGCGTCCAACGACCGCCAGGTCAAGGCGATCATGGACGAGGTCGAGGAAGCGTTGCGCGGGCTCGGCGCCAAGCCGGTCCGGCGCGAGGGCGAGCGCGAAGGGCGCTGGATCCTCCTCGACTACATCGACATCGTGGTGCACGTCCAGCACGCCGAGGAGCGGGCCTACTACTCGCTCGAGAAGCTGTGGAAGGACTGCCCGCGGATCGAACTGCCGGAAGCGGTGCGGCTCGGCAACGAGCAGGCCAAGGCCGCCGAGGCGGCGGAGGGCGCGCTCTGAGCGGGAAGGGGCGCCGTGTCCTGCTGTGGCGGCACGGCCAGACCACGTGGAACGTCGAGCGGCGCTTCCAGGGCCAGACCGACATCCCGCTGACCGAGGCGGGCCTGGGCCAGGCCCGGCGCTCGGCCCGGCTGCTCGCCGCGCTGCGTCCGGACGCGATCATCGCCTCGGACCTGATCCGCGCGGTGGACACGGCCGCCGAACTGGCCCGGCTCGTCGACGTCCCGGTGACGCTGGATCCCGCGCTGCGCGAGACGTACGCGGGGGAGTGGCAGGGGTTGACCAACCGGGAGATCGAGGAGACTTTCCCGGAGCAGTTCGCCGCCTGGCGGCGCGGTGAGCCGGTGCGACGCGGCGGCGGCGAACTGGAGAGCGAGGTCGCCGACCGGATGGCTCAGGCGATCGACCTCGCGGTGGAGAAGCTGCCGGAGGACGGCACGCTGGTGGTGGTCTCGCACGGCGGCGCGATCCGTTGCGGACTCGGCGCGCTGCTGGGCCTGCCCCGGGAGACCTGGGGCGCGCTGGGCGCGCTGTCCAACTGCTGCTGGTCGGTGCTGGGCCCGGGCGTACGCGGATGGCGGTTGTTGGAGCACAACGCCGGCACCCTGCCCGAGCCGGTCATCGGCGACGACGACTGAGCCACGCACGACCAGGACGATCTCGGAGTCGGCGGCGCCCCGACGGGCGCCGCCCCTCGACTCCTGGATCGTTTTTTCATGTGCGCCCGCCGGTGAGGCGGGCGCTCACTCCTCGCCCGCCTGTTTGCGGTACAGCTCCTCCAGATCGGCGAGCATGCCGTCGGCGAGATCACGCTCGGCCTGCCAGTAGCGCTCGCTCCACTTGAGCACCAGGGCCGGGAACGGCCAGCGGTCCTGTGCCGAATCCTCGCTCGCGCGCACCTCGTCCAGCGTGGTCGCCGCGTAGTCGCGGTGCTCCACCAGGGTCTTGCGCAGCTCCTCGGGCTCGCTGAGGTGGCCGAGCCAGACCCGGAGCGCGACGCCGTGCTTGAGCACCGGCGGCCCGGCCGGGGTGTCCCGGGCCCAGGTGGCCAGCGCCTCCTGACCGGAATCGGTGATCCGGTAGAGCCGCTTGTTGCGCAGTTCGTCCTGGGAGGCGATGCGCGAGACGGCGAAGCCGAGCTGCTCCAGGCGCTTGAGCTCGCTGTAGATCTGGCTCAGCGCCGGGCTCCAGTAGAAGAAGCGCAGGGAAGCGTCGGCCCACTTCTTGAGGTCGTAGCCGGAGCGCTCGCCCGGGAACGACAAGAGGCCGAGCACGGCCCACGCGGTAGCGGGCAGCTTCGGGAGCGGATCCCCCGTCATCGTGGCCTCCATCGGTGCGCGTTCGGTACGCGTCAACTTTTTCTGATTCTACGTCAGCCGGCTATTGACCTGACTGGTCGTCATATATCTAATTGAAGTATTCCACGCCACGCGCACCAGGAGTACGGCATGCAGTTCTCGATGATCTTCGAAGCCCAGATGGCCAACCCCACGGCGGAACACGAGCGCGAGGTCATCCTCAACTCCGTGGATCAGGCCGTATACGCCGAGCAGATGGGCTTCGACCGGATCTGGGCCGTCGAGCACCACTCGACCAAGTGGTACTCACACATGAGCGCGCCGGAGATCTTCCTGACCTGGGTCGCCGCGCGGACCAGCCGGATCCGGATCGCGCACGGCGCGGTCTGCATGCCGTTCAACTTCAACCACCCGGCCCGGGTCGCCGAGCGGATCGGCATGCTCGACACGCTCTCCGGCGGGCGGCTCGACGTGGGCGCGGCCCGGGGCGGCACGCTCCAGGAGTCCACGCTGTGCGGCGTGGACATCGAGCAGACCAAGGCCCAGGTCGAGGAGGCGCTGCGGATCATCGGCGCCGCGTGGCAGCGGGACGAGCTCGAATGGCACGGCGACGTGCTCGACATCGAGGGCTCGCACCCGATCCTGCCGCGCCCGGTGCAGACCCCGCACCCGCCGCTGTTCCTGGCCTGCAGCAAGCAGCCGAGCCTGGTCGAGGCGGCGGAGTACGGCGTCGGCGCGCTGGTGCTCGGCTTCGCCGGTCCCGAGGAGGTGGCGAACCTCAACCAGATCTACCGGGACGCGATCAAGGAGCGCACCGGCGAGCGGTTCGTGTCCACGGTGACCAACGACCACCTGGTCGCGCTGTGTCCGACGATCGTCTCCGAGGACGGCGCCCGCGCCCGTCAGGTCGGCGCGCGCGGTCAGCGCTTCTTCGCGCAGTCGATCGCGCACTGGTTCTCCGGCGGCAAGTCCGGCATCCCGGACGAGGCCGTGGTCGAGGGCCGGGACGAGGTGGCGATCATCAACGAGGCCGCCGAGCAGCAGGTCGCGATGCTGCACGAGGCGAAGATCCCGGTCACGGTGAACGCGACCGCGACGTACAACATCAACCACGCCTACGGGACGGCGGAGGACGCGATCGGCTACGTGCAGAAGCTGATCGACGCGGGTGCGGACGAGATCATGTGCCTGATCCAGATGGGCACGATCCCGCAAGAGGACTGCATGGAGACGATCCGGATCTGGGGCGAGAAGGTCATCCCGCACTTCCGGGCCAAGTACGGGGCCTGACGGGGATCGAGACTTCGTCCGGGGCGTGATACGCACCCCGTGGTCGCCTTGGACGAGGAAAGCGCGGCCGGATCCGGTGCGGAGGACCGGGTCCGGCTGTGTTGGTTGGGCGACTTCGTCGGCGGCTCGCGAGGGGGTGGGGTGGGTCGTGGGTCGTGGGTGGGGGCGTGGGGTGGCGGGGCGGAGTCGTGGGTGAGGCGATGCTGTTTGTTGGGCGACTTCGTCGCCGGCTCGCGAGGCACCGCTTTTTCTTTCCCCCGCTTCGCTCCTCCAAGAAAAAGCGGTGCCTCGCTCGGG